>NZ_JAJNIR010000048.1:0-18388 GCF_022385935.1 Mammaliicoccus sp. J-M41
AATTAAAAGGCTTATCTCCCAAAAATTACAGGAGACAAACCTTTGAAATAATATACTAATTAAGGTTTAGATTTTTGGGTTCAGTACACTCGTGAGTTTACTGCTCCTTTAACTCACGACTTTGAACATTTTCAAGCATTGCATCCAGCCTTTCACTCTCATCTCTCCATCTCCGCAATGTGTTTAATTTCAAAGTACAAGATTTCAACTATATAATAGTAATTGAGATAAAAACTATATAGAAATGGAGTTTTGATTATGAGTATATTTACTGATCAAGAGAAAGTAGACATTTTAGGTGATATAGTAAGTATGCGATCTGTTAATGATATTGAAATTGATACGTATATGTCTAGACCACCCGTTTACACAACTGGCCAAAATTCATTAATCGAGTTAGCTGTAAAAATGGGCGAAAAACATTTAAACACTACACTTCCAACTGAAGCATCACCAGGTGTTACAGATGCATCTGATTTATTAGTTTCTAAAGATGAGAACTTCTCATTTATAATGTATGGACCTGGTACAGTAGACCAAGCGCATCAAGTAGATGAACATGTATCCAAAGATGCATATCTTAAATTTATTGATTTATATACAGAATTCTTCCCTAAATACTTAGAAAAGTAATTCATTATAACCGGAGTGATTAACGTGAATACACAAATTCAACAACTTAAAAACATCATTGATTCATCTCAAAATATTACATTTTTTACGGGAGCAGGTATTTCGGTTGCTAGTGGTATACCCGACTTCCGTTCACTCGGTGGATTATATGATCAAATCTCAGAGAATGGCTATTCCCCAGAATATTTATTAAGTACTGATTATTTACAAAGTGACCCAAAAGGATTTATGGACTTTTGCTTTCAATATTTACTTTTCACAGATAAACAACCTAATATCGTACATCAATGGATAGCCCAACTCGAAAAAGACCATCGTTCACTCGGTGTCATCACACAGAATATCGATGGTCTTCATAGTAATGCCGGCAGTCTAAATACAGATGAATTGCACGGCACTATAAACCGATTTTATTGTACAAAATGCAAAAAAACATATACTAAATCTTATGTTATCGATAACCATTTACACCATTGCGAATCATGTGGTCATACCATTAGACCAGACATCGTATTATACGGTGAAATGCTAGATCAAGAAACAATATTCAATGCATTAAACAAAATAAGAGAAGCAGACACACTCGTAGTACTCGGGTCATCCTTACTCGTGCAACCCGCAGCAGGACTCATCTCAAACTTCGAAGGACAAAACCTCGTCATTATAAACAAAGACGAAACACCTTATGACACTACAGCAAACATCGTTATACATGATGACATGGTAGCTGTTGTACAGGGGTTGTTGGGGTGAGTTTGGCCAAATCACAACGAGTTCCCTCTTTTATTCTTGATAACAAAATACACTCATGGTATTATTTAAGTATTAAAAAACAATCAGCAACTTTGGAAGGGTCACTGAGTGTAAAAATTAAGGCGTATAGTCTATGCTATATTTCATTAGTCGTTTATGTTCGAGCATAAACGGCTATTTTTTATTGTCTTTTTTAAGCAATAAATAAATGGTAATAGGAAGTATTACCGTGTAAGTAATCTAGAATGTTAAATATATCTCTAGTTGCATACTTACATCTAAGCCCATATAATCACCTTCTTTCACCACGATCTAATAAGGCACGGTGAACATATAGGCAATCAATAAGCACGTTAATTTTTATGTACTAATTATAGCATGGTATCAATCCCTTCAACACCTAAAAAAAGACTACTTATCCCTCTATTTTCCGAGAAATAAGTAGTCTTTTTTTTATGTTATTTTCTTACCAGTTTCTGCTAATATTCTCCACAATAATAGGATAATTGCAGCAATGATTGTGATTGTTATGATTAGGATTAATAAATATGCATTATCAAATGCATTTGTACCTAATTCTAGTAATTTACTTTTTAATAATCCATTTGAATTTTCTGCTACGATCATCGTTTCTTCAAAACTGCCTTTTGCTTTTGCTGGTATTTCTGTTATCGACATGGAGCGTTCCATTAAATAAGTATAAGTAAATGAAAATACGCCACCAAGTGCGGCTATTCCTATTGACCCTCCGAGTTCATATGACACTTCTTCTACTGAAGCTGCCATACCTGCTTTATCGTCATCAACGTTTGTCATGATTGCATTTGATGCTACAGTCATTGCACCGCCTAACCCTAATCCTGCAATGCTAAGGAACAGTATTTGAATCCATAAATCATTGTGTAGAAATGCTGTGAATCCTACAATTCCGATTAATGAAATGATTAAATTGTAAATAAGTATTTTGATGCTATCAAATCGTGTTAAGATACTTCCTTGTACAATTGCTCCTATAAAAGCAGCTGCTGCCATCGACATTAAGACTAACCCTGCTTTTAAAGGTGTTAGATTTAAAATTAACTGTAATCTTTGAGATAAAATCATTTCAAAGCCAATTAATATGGATGCTGATGTAAATGCAGCTATCACACCTGATAAAAAGTATTTATTTTTAAATATATCTAAACTAATTAAAGGATTTAATAGACGTTTTTGTCGACTAATGAATAGTTTCAACGACCATAATCCAATCACTAATGTCAGTATAATCAGTACAATTGAAGGATTTTCTTTTGTGACTTCTTTAATAGCGTAGACAGTCCCTATAAGTCCTATCATAATGAGAATTGAACTTGTGATATCCCATTTTTTATCTTTGTTTCCTTTAATATTAGGAATTTGTATAAAAGCAACGATAATAACAAGTATCGTAATAGGAACATTAATTAGAAATACTGAACCCCACCAAAATTTAGTTAATAATAAACCACCTATTAAAGGTCCTAAACCAGCACCTGCTGATGCAATAGAAGACCAAATACCTAGCGCAAGTGCTCTATCTTTTTTGTCATCAAAGACTTGTTTAATAATAGCAAGTGTTGATGGCATCATTGTTGCTGCACCAATAGCCAATATAACTCTAGCCATAATTAAAGTGCCAGATGTTGGAGAAAAAGCTGCCACAACTGATGCTAAAGTAAAGATTACTAAACCAGATAAAAACATATTCTTATGTCCTACTTTATCACCCAACGTACCTAAACCAGGTAAGAGCCCTGCAACAACTAACGGATACGCATTTACAATCCATAATTTTTGAAAAGCACTCGCTTCCAACTCATACGTTATCGTAGGTAAAGCAGTATATAAAACAGTCATATCTATAACAATCAAAAATAACGCACTAGAAACCAATATCAACGAGAACCATTTATTAAATTTCATGATAAATCCTCCTTACTCAAATAATGGTAAGGTGTATAGTTACTATATAGTCAAACATAAACTTTTTAACCAAGTATATACTGGATTACGAGCGAATTATCGGTCCAGAAATAACAAATATGGACCGATATTATTTTTTATCGGTACAGAAACACCAAATATGGACCGATAATCTTTTTTATCGGTCCATATTTCTACATCCTAACTATACTCTACGTCTTTTGTTGTTAGGAATACGACATATTGATATAACACGTAGCATACGATAATTGCTGCCAATGTGATTTCAATTACAGAAAGTATTGTTCCGAATGTGATGGTGCTACTACTTGCATGACTATGCTGAGTGACATTATAAAGTGATGCGGCTGTTGTTACCCATGGGAACGTCATTGCTGAAAAGGATACTTTGAAGCCTCTTTGTAGTATTTTCGGTAAGAATATTAATGTAAATATAAACAACACTTGGGAAAGTATTAATAAGACGATAACATATACATTTGAATAAGTTGTATTGTTTAAGATATAACCATTTAAACAAAGTGCTGCTGGTGCACTCATAATAATCACCATCGGAAATTGTTCTTGGTTATATGTTTGCCACGACTTGCTGATTAGTACATACGCTAAAATCACCACTAGGCATACCGTTCCAAAGATTGTTGATACATGTCCGAGTGTTTCATTAAATGCTGTTGATGTTTCACTTATAACCCCTGTTCCGACAAACATCACAAACCAACTTGTGTTTGGCCATGATTTAAAATTTCTAAATGCATAGCGACTTATAAAAATAATAATCAAACTTATATGTAATAAAATGGCTGCATACCATAGCACGTTTAACAACTGAGATTGTACGGTATATTCCTGTTTTATAATGGATGCAAGTATCATCAATGTCATAGGAAATGTTGGTGATATTGCAAATGTATGGATATTTTTGAGTTCTTTCAGAAACATACTAGGATAAATGATCCATTTCATGATAAATAATAAAATGATTGCACAGGAAATAATAAAGCTACATAGGCCGAGCGTCTTAAAATTAATATGATAAAATACATTACTCAATGCCATGATGCCTATTGCCAATCCGCTTATTGCGATTGGCGTTCTTTTTAATGCTGTTATAAACATATTGAATAGCCTTTCTTTCTATATTTTTCTAAAGTTTATGCTTCTATACGTATTCTTTAAATCATACCATTGTTTGTCGTTTTGTTTAATCACATTTCTTTGATCATGACATCATAAGCAAGACATTCAATTGCGTTTCATGAACTGTGATATCACGAAATTAGATATATTATTCATCATAAAATACATCGTTATATAAATAATATGTTTTTGGTAAGGTTTAAAGTATGGAAGCAATCAGAACATGGACAAAGTGACTTCCTTATAAATGAATTTTCCGAAAACTGTAATACTATTATCCAAATATTACACGTTATTAACTTAAACAAACAAAACAATTACAACTGTTTTCTTTTATTAAAAGTCATGATAATTTAATGTCAGACATATAGGAAAGGGAAGGTTCAGACATAATGAAGAAATTATTAACAAGCTCTATCGCAACTATAGGGTTACTTACAATGGGTGTTGCTCATCATGAGGCAAATGCTGCAGAACAAAACGTTGCAACACAATCAACTATTCAAGGTACAACAGGTTACGCAAATGGTTCATACTATACAATTGATAATAACGGGAATTATCATCATACATTAGACGGTAAATGGAATCAGGCCATGTTTGATAACCATGAATATAAATCATACGAAATCGATGCTAACGGTACATACCACTATTATTATTTCGTTAAAGGTGGACAAAGTTATGCACCAAGTCAATCACACGATTCAATTCAAAAACATGGTTACAACGTAGAAAATTCTAACGCTAAATCAACAAATAAGACATCTATTCAAAATAATAAAGTAGATTCAACAGATGTATCATCTAAACAAAATACTAATAACACTAATGCAAGTTCAAATACACAAGCTTCAGACAACAATGTAACTTATAACCAAAGTCAAAATAATACAACATCACAAGATGCACAATTAAATGACAACGAAGCAACAACAACGCAAGCAAATAACAATGAAAGTGCAAGCTCTCAAAAGTCAGAAGGTAAAGCACAAGCTTCTTCAAACTGGTTAACTAAGAACACTAAATTACAAGAATATGGTCAATATCACGGTGGCGGTGCTCACTATGGTGTCGATTATGCTATGAAAGAAAATACACCAGTGTATTCACTAACTGATGGAACTGTTATCCAAAGCGGTTGGAGCAATTACGGTGGTGGTAACCAAGTAACAATCAAAGAAAAAAATAGTGATTATTACCAATGGTATATGCACATGAACAAATTAAATGTTCAAAAAGGTGATTCAGTAACTGCAGGTCAACAAATTGGTGAGTCTGGTAGTACAGGTAACTCAACTGCACCTCATTTACATTTCCAACGTATGAAAGGCGGCGTTGGTAACGAATATTCAGTCAACCCAGATTCATACATTAACAATAACCAATAATATAATCTATAACGTCAAAAAGGCTGAGACATTCTATATTGTTTCAGCCTCTTATTTTACACATATTTTTTGTAATATTCTGACAAAAAGTAATAAAATAATCATCATTTTTGACGAATAATTGTATGAAAATCTAAGATATAATGTATAATGACTAAATTTATAGAAAAAGAGGTTAGCAATGTGGATACTTTAAAAGTGAACAAACGATTAATTATGACACCTGGACCTGTAAGTGTAGATCCACGTGTTTCTCAAGCAATGTCGAATTCTATACTCGGTCAATTCGATTTTGAATTTGTTAATATCATGAATGAAACAATGTCATTAATTCGTCAGTCATTCTTAACAAAAAATAAATGGGCTTTTCCAATTGATGGAACTAGCCGTGCTGGCTTAGAAGCCGTTATATCAAATATCGTAAAACCTGGTGATGAAGTACTCGTACCTGTAATTGGTCGATTTGGTTATTTATTTACTGAACTCGTAACACGTGCAGGAGGAATCGTCCACAATATACATAAACCGATAGGCGAAGTGTTTGATCAAGCAGAAATTATTGAAGCTTTAGATGAATATAAACCTAAAGTTCTTGCGATTGTACATGGCGAAACATCAACAGGAAGATTGCAACCTATCGATCAATTAGGACGTGCTTGTAAAGAAAGAGGCATCTTTTCAGTAGTAGATGCTGTCGCAACTTATCAAGGTATGGTTATTCCTGTAGATGAATGGGAACTAGACGCAGTCGTTGGTGGCGCTCAAAAATGTCTATCTATTCCTTCAGGTATTACACCGATTACGTTTAACGAGCGTTTCAGCGAAGAAATTAATAAACGCAAACGTGTAGAATTAGGTATTCGCTCTAATGAATCTACCGAAAAAGAACATTTCATTAGCAGCAACTACTTAGATTTAACACAGTTACAAGACTACTGGAGCCCTAAACGCCTCAATCATCACACAGAATCTACAACATCTGTTTATGCATTATATACTGGATTAAAATTAGCACTATCAGAGGGCATTGAAGCACGTGCCAAAAGACATAGCTATCACCAAGAAGCTTTAAAAACAGCTCTAAAAGCACTTGGATTAGAAATTTACGGTGACGAATCTAACGAGATGAAAATGGTCATTTGCGTTAAAATTCCAGAAGGCATCGATGATAATGCCTTTAGAAACGGCTTATTACAAAACTACGGCGTAGAAATTGCCGGATCATTCGGAGATTTACAAGGACAAATATGGAGAATTGGTATTATGGGTTACGGTGTTCAAAAACAAAACATCTTAACATTCTTATCAATCTTCGCAACATATTTAGTATCACACGACAGCCAGCAACATCTTAATGTCGCAGACTCCATTAAGACATTATTAGACTATTATGAACAAAATGAAATCTAGCATTTCTTGAATGATAAGTTAGCTACAATCCAAAAAAGTCTGAGACAGTAACTTTGTCTCAGACTTTTTTGTGATTTTTAAATCGTTTCATCTTCTACGACTCTATTTTTAGATGCTGGATAGCCTACTATAAAGAACAGAATAGACATAACGATTAAGGCGATGATGCCTGATATCCAACTGTCTGTCGCATCGTGTAAATATCCAATAAAGAATGGTCCAATGGCAGCTATTAAATACCCAATAGATTGCCCGAATCCTGATAATGCGATACTTCCGTCACTTGTACGTGCACGTATAGAGAAGAATGTCATACATAAGCTAAAGCATGCACCCATACCTAAACCTGCGATAATAATACCGATTACGAGTAATACTAATGATTGCGTAAAGAATAAACCAAATCCAACTAAGAATAGTATTGTGATGATCACAACTAATATACGTTGGTCTTTTAATTTAGACGCAATAATCGGGAATGTAAATGTCATTGGCACTTGTGAAAATTGGTTAAGCATGAGTAAATAACCTGCAGTTGATGGATCTAGACCTCTATCTACTAATATAGAAGGCACCCAAGCAACAACTGTATAGAATACCATTGATTGGAATCCCATTGTTAAAGCTACTAACCATGCTAATTTAGACTTCGTAATGTTCAATTTTGTATGTTGATTCTGTGCTTCTGATAGTTTATCTTGACGTTCTAGTTTAGCGCCTTTACTTGCTTTTGGAATCCATAAAATTAATGCGATAATCCCTAGCACGATCCAAAAAGCAAGGGACAGTCTAAACCCTAATGGAGATTGAGACATTGGGAAACTTAGTCCTCCACCTAATCCTGCAGTAAAGTTCATTGTCCCACTATAAATACCTGTTGCTAATCCAATTTGTAATGGAAAATACCATTTCACATAACTCGGTAATACAACATTACCAAATGCGATCGCAATACCTAGTAGAACTGTACCAATAATAAATAAATTAAAACCACCTGCAACACGTATGTACAAAGCAATAATTACTAATATCGTTGATAGTACAATTGTATTAGACATCGTCAAACGTTTAGTTACTTTAGATACTAATGGCGAAACGACTGCAAATATAATGAGTGGTATTGTTGTTAAAAAACCAGCAAGACTGTTATTAATTTGCATAACATCTTTAATTTCATCAACTACTGGACCTACTGATGTTAATGGTGCACGTAGCGTAGATGCGATAAATACAATCGCAATTATGATGCCCCAATTTTTTTGAATTCTATGTGTATTATAGGGTTCAATCATCTTATACCACCTTATTTCTAAAATTTTTTCTTATAAAACCATCAACGCAACATTAGTATAGTTCATTCATATTGAAGTGTATATAATATGAGAGTCTGGAACAACACTTTGTCCCAGACTTTTTTAATAGTATATCAGAGATATGATTGAGTGCAATGCTGCTATGTTGAGCGACTTGATCGTTAGCCATAGGGGAATGGGTTTTTCTTCGGTTTATAAAGTTTATTTTACACTCTCAAAATTACTCTTTATTCGAACGAAAGAACTTCAAAAGAAATGGTCCACTGGTTACATTCCAAACTGGTCTATGGTTATGAACCAGCTTCTTTTACATGATCAAATTAAAGATAGAGTTATTAAGTATCTTGAATAACTTACACACTTAATTTGACAAAGCCAAGCCTCTTGATAAATAGATGGGCTCTATGTTGCTTGTTTGACCACTCTTGCAACATTCAAGGCTTCAACATTGCTTGTCACGCCCCACTTGCAATATTCGCCCTCTCTCTACAACTACTCACCCTCTATATACTTCTTTCCAATATGATAAACGCTGGGACATTTCTCTTGTCCCAGCGTTTTCTATTTATATTCCATTCTGTTGTATGACTTGCTTATACCAATCAAATGACTTTTTCTTTCGACGTTCGAGTGTCCCACTTCCTGCATCGTCTTTATCCACATAAATCATTCCATATCGTTTACTCATTTCTCCTGTTGAAGCAGATACTAAATCGATAATACCCCAACTTATATACCCCAACAATGGAACGCCATCTTGAATACCATCGTACATAGCTTCTATATGCTGTTTCATATAATCAATTCTATAATCATCTTGAATTGTACCATCTGCTTCTATCTCATCTTTGGCACCTAATCCGTTTTCAACAACAAATAGTGGCTTTTCAAATCTTTCATATATTTGATTCATCGTTATCCTTAAACCAAGCGGATCGATAACCCATCCCCAATCGCTCATTTTAAGATAAGGATTTTTGGCTGATACAATTACATTTCCTTCGTTTTTTTCAACTCTTGATATATCCGCAATAGATGTTCGAGACGCATAATAACTAAATGCTACAAAATCCACCGTCTCTTTCAGTATTTCTTTATCTGACTCATCTATTTCAATGTTAATCCCTTTAGCCTTAAAAAATGAATCCATATAGTATGGATATTTACCTTTCGCTTGTACATCTACAAAGAAAGTATTTGTTCTTTCATCATTCATAGACTGCCATACATCTTCTGGATTACAACTGTATGGATAGAAACTACCACCAGCAATCATACATCCAATTTTTGCGTGTGGCGTAATACGATGACAACTTCGAACAGCTTTCGCACTTGCTACTAACATATAATGTGCAGCTTGATATAATATTTCTTCTCTATTTTCACTATTATCAAAGTACAATCCGCCACCTGAAAATGGACTGTGTAACACTACATTAATTTCATTGAATGGAATCCAATAATTGACGTATTCTCCAAAATTATTAAAGCAAGTTTCTGCAAATTTAATATATAAATCGATCGTTTCTCTATTTTTCCACCCATTATATTTTTCAACTATCCCCATTGGAATATCAAAATGCGCAAGTGTAACGAGTAATTCCATACCATGTTGTTTACATGTCTTGAATAGACCTTTGTAATAATTTATACCTGCCTGATTCGGCATTTCTTCATCGCCATTTGGGAAAATCCTACTCCAAGAAATAGATGTTCTAAATACTTTCAACCCCATTTCAGCAAGTAACGCGATATCCTCTTTATAATGATGATAAAAATCTATACCAGTATGACTTGGATAATATTCATTCTGATCAAGTTCACTCTTTTTATAGCCTAACTTTATATCTTGTCTCTTCGTACCATGAGGAATTAAATCAATATTACTGATTCCTCTACCATCTTTATCCCAAGCGCCTTCTGTTTGATTGGCTGCTATTGCGCCACCCCAAAGAAAATTTTCCGGGAAATATTTTATTGTCATGATTTAACCACTCCTAATATGGATGTTTGTGCTTTAACCTCTGCGTGATCAAAGGATGTTATTGATTCATATTCATCTGTATTTGTAACGACAATAATCGTTGTCGGATCATAACCTGATTCAATAATTTGTGTTAAATCAAATGTACCAAGAATATCGCCAACAGTTACATGATCACCTTGTTCAATTGTTGATGTAAATGGTTCTCCATTTAATTTCACAGTATCAATACCTACATGTACTAATACTTCAACACCATTATCTCCTGTTATACCGATAGCATGTTTTGTTGGAAATACAGAAGTTACCGTACCTGTTACTGGAGCATAAATTTTATTACCTGTTGGTTCAATTGCCATGCTTTTCCCGATTACTTCTCTACTAAATACGTCATCTTCAACACTTTCAATTGGTTTTATATGTCCTTCAACAGGTGCTGCAACTGTTAGATGATCTTGAGAACCTAAATCTAATAATTCATCTTCAGATTCTGGAATATCTTCAAATCCAAGTACTAACGTTAAGATAAATGAAAGAACAACCGATAGAACCATGACTACAATAATCCACACTATACTCATTGGATTATCTTTTTCAATAAATTGTACACTCGTAAACAAACCTGGTGCTGCCATAGAATGACTTGCTAAACCTGCAAGCCCTGCTACAGCACCTGCAACAAATCCTGTAATTACAGATGCAATCATTGGGCGTTTTAATCGAATAGCAACCCCATATAATGCTGGTTCAGTTATACCTGCAATAATGGCTGATGATGCAGCTGCCAATGACGTTTGACGTAATTCTCTATTTTTCGTTTTAAATGCTACTGCTAATGAAACGCCCCCTAATGATAAGTTAGCACCAATCTCGGATGGCATAACCATACCTTCTTTACCTGTTTCAGCAATTGTTTGAACAATCGTTGGTGTGAATACACGGTGCATACCTGTCATAACTAATAATGGCCATAAGGCACCTACGATAGCTACTGCTAAAAAGCCTAATTTATCATGTACAAAGAAGACAATTTGAGACAGACCTGTACCAATCAAAATACCTGTAGGACCTACGATAATAATCGCTATTGGTGCAGCAATTAATAAGATTAACATTGGCTTCAAGAAGTTCTTCATTACAATTGGTGTAATACGATCTGCAAAATCTTCAATATATTTCAGCAACCAAGTCATGACGATTGCTGGAATAATCGTATAAGTATATTTCACTGACATAACTGGAATAAATGCGAAAGTTGCTTCTTTACCTTCTGCTGCTTTTTCCATAATTTCCATAAACACTGGATGTACCATAACACCAGCAATTGCTAATGCTAAAAATACGTTACTGTTAAATTTCCTTGCTGCAGATACTGCCACAAGCATTGGTAAGAAGAAGAACGGTGCATCTCCTATAGTATTTAAAATATTATACGTTGAACTGCTTTCTGACAGTACACCCGTCATACTTAATAACATGGCCAATAATTTAATCATCGAACCACCAATAATAGCAGGAATTAATGGTGACATCGTTCCGATAATAGCATCAAGAATATTGATACCCACCTGTTTAAATGTTAACTTTTTCTTTTCAACTGGCTCATTACTTTTAGCGCCTCCACTGACGCCATTCTTCATCAATGCTGTATAAGTATGTGATACATTGTTCCCTACAATAACTTGATATTGTCCACCTTGCTTACGTAACCCCATAACACCATCAATATTTTTTATTGCATCATCATCAGCCTTACTGTCATCTTTCAACACAAATCTTAATCTTGTCATACAATGCGTTAAATTTTTAACATTATCACTACCGCCAATGTGTTTAAGTATTTCATCAGCCATCCTTTGTTCATTTGTCATCTTTATATCTCTCCCATCTTGTTTAGAACAATAAAAAAGAGACCCAAATCATAAATAGATAGACTTATCCCTAGATAAATTCACCTATTAATGATTTAGGTCTCGCCTGCCGAACAGTAACAATCCTAAACAATTAATTGTTTATTTTGTTTTCGTAACATCAATATATCACATAATTATTTATTGTCAACGCTTTCATTTCTGGAAATTAATCTCTGTATATGAATCGTTAAGTACAATGCTTCATCGTGGGTCATTTCATACTGGTACTTTTTCAATAAAAATACTTCAATTTTCTTTACACATTTAAATGCATTCTTATATTTCTCTTTTACTATCTCATAAAGTTCGATTTCATTCGTATCAAGTGGGTTACTTGAGAAAATACGTTGAGCAAGAAATTTTAAATGTGTCACGAATCTATAATAAGTTAAACTTTCTTCATCGAAATCTAATCTAAAATGGTATTTCACTAAACTTAAAATATTTTGCACCATTTCTGTTACTTGATTATAGTCTGTTAAGTTATTATGTTCTGCATTTAACAAATGAATTGCAATAAATCCCGCTTCATCTTCAGGTAAACGAACACCAACAATTTCAGCAATCCAATCTAATGCTTGCACACCAATTTCATACTCAGTCGGATAAAAACGTTTCGTTTCCCATAGCAATCCATTCTTAATAGCCATTCCCTCTTTTTGACGCTCAATAGCAAAGTTTATATGATCCGTCAGTGCAACATAAATAGTATCGCTGAGATCTTTTTGATATTTATCCTTCGATACTTCGATAATTTTCTCAACAGCTTGAACCACTTCAATCGGCACTTCGATTAATAACGTTTTAAAGCGATCAGAAATTTCCTGGCTACTTAAATCAAATATTTTTTCAATCTTTGATTCTTCCACAATGTCGCCTTCTTGCTTTTGAAAACCTATCCCTTTCCCCATCACAACACGTTCCTGGTTGTTGTGGGTGACACTAATCACATTATGATTGATGACTCTATTTATCTTCATATGACACCCCTTTAATTAATAAATACATTGTGCCACACCGTTATAATAATTATCAATCTATAAATAAAAGAGACCCAAGTTTTCAAACTTGAATCTCCTTTTACAACTTATTAATTTTCTCCCTACGACCAACCTATCAACTGTGCAAAGATTAATGAAATGATTGAAATGACACCCCATACGATAAAGAGTGGGAAGAAGAATCGGATCCATTTTGTATATGATACGCCTCCGATTGCTAATGCTGCCATAAAGTATCCACTTGTCGGATAGAAGACATGTGTAAAGCCGTCTCCTAATTGGAAGGCTAAGACTGCGGTCTGTCTTGTTATACCTAACATATCCGCTAATGGTGCCATAATCGGCATCATCACTAAGGCTTGTCCGCTTCCTGAAGAAATAATAAAATTAATAAGCACTTGCACGATATACATACCGACTACTGCTACTGTTGGTGTTGCTCCATCGATAACAGAACCTAATCCATGAACGATACTATCCATAATTTTACCGTCTTCAAGTACAACAGCAATTGAACGTGCGAGCCCTACAATAATGGCACCCATTAATACATCTTTGAAACCATCATTAAAAGACTCACAAATTTCACGTGTATTCAATCCAGTTACGAGACCTACTACAATACCCATAACTATGAAAAGACCTGACATTTCTACCATAAACCATCCTTGTGTAATAACCCCGTATACAAGAATGATAAAGAATAAGAGCACGACGCCAATACCAATTTTTTGTCGTTTAGTCGCAACGAGTGGTTCTTGATTCGTAATATCTTTGTACATATGTCGCTACTCAGTATCATCATGATAAACTAAACTGATTGAAGGATCTTTTTTAACTTTTTTAGCGTATTTCATAATAAATAATACCGTTACAAATAGTACAATCACAAAAATAACTAAACGTAATCCGATTCCTGAGAATGTTGGAATACCTGATAATTTTTGAGCTAGTCCTGTATTGATCGGGTTTAACACACCGACCGTGAAGCCGACTACAGTACCACACAATGCAATAGATGTAGCGGTTATAGAGTCATAACCTAAAGCAATAATAAGCGGTATAATAACCGGAATATAAACGAGTGACAACTCTGCTGTACCGATTAATGTTGCAATAATCGCAAATACTGTTGTTAACACTGGAATAATCAAAATACTTTATTTATAAACTGACATGCAAGTTTATCCACACCAATTTCAATAATACCTGTACGTCTTAACACCATAAACATCCCACCTATGATAAGTGTAAAGAAGACAATTTCTCCTGCTTCAATTAAACCTCGTGGTATAATCGAAATAAAATCAACCAAACCAACTGGTGCTGAATCTATGTAATGGAATGAATCTGCATCTACCATTTCTCTACCCTCAGGCCCTTTAACCCTATCAAACTCGCCTGATGGAATTAAATATGTAGAAATAGTTGCAATCACACCGAAAACAAATAAAATCATATATATATGTGGCATACTAAACTTTTTGTTCGACCTATCTTCGTTCTTTGCCTTACCATTTTCCTTTACCAATGTGCACGACCCCTTTGCTTATTTTGAGAAACAATTTTATGCTATCACGTTTAGGAAAATTTATAATTATACAAATCAGAAAATTTAAAAAATATTTTTGTCAGTTATTACAAAAAATCATATGCACAAATTATTTTTCACGTTATTATATAGGGAATTCCCTATTTTTCTTCTTTTGAGAAAAAATTCACAAACTTTCGTTATATTGTTTTAGAATAAAGATGTAGGAGGGATTGTCATGCGAAAGACGATTTTAGTTGTTCATGGTATGAGAAAGGGAAAGTTAAATGAAACGTTATTAAATTTTATTCATCAAACTTTTAATAGTGATGAGATTGATTATGAGGTGGCCTTTTTAGAAAGTGAAGAGATCTTATTAGATGAAGTGATTCAACAAACGGTTGATGCTGGATATTCACGTATTCATCTTGTGCCGTTATTATTGTTTACCGCTTCTCATTATTACGAAGATATCGAAGCTTTATATGAAACATTTCAAGAAAATAATCCGAACGTGCAGTTTATATTAAGTAAACCTTTAGGCACACACCCGATTATGACAAACTGGGTTGCTTCTCAACTTGAAGCTTACAAAGACGACATTGATGATGAAACTGGCATTGTCGTACTTGCTCACGGTAATGCACGCTTTGATGAACCGGATGTTGCACTTAGACGAATTTGTCGCGAACTATCAACAGATCAAAACCCATGTTATCCAAGTATGGTCTATGGTGAACTTCGCTTTAAAGAAACATTACCGAAAATCGCTAAGAAGCATCGTAAATTATTAATTATTCCATTTTTCTTCTATGATGGTTTCCTTGTAAACAAGTCGAAACGTCAAATAGAATCACTCGGTTTACCGAACCTTATCACATATACGACTGCCATTAATTTTCATCCGTTATTAAAAGACATTGTACATTTTAGAATTGCTGAGTGTGAGGCGATACCGGATGTATCCAATTCAACTGAACCTTAAAGGTAAACATGTCGTCATTATTGCTGGCGGCAAAATTGCATGGAGAAAGTTCTCTAAATTGAAATCAGAGCCTTGCTCAATTGATGTTATCGCACGTGAATTTCATGAGCACTTTGATACGATTCAACTAACGAAACATATTTGCCTTATACAAGTGGACTATCAACGAGAACATATTGCCCATGCAGACTTAATTATTATCGCAACGAACCAGCCCGAAAAGTGAATACATCGTCAAAAAAGACATGAAAGGCAATATTATTGAGAAGAAGCATATAGAGAATAGATATCAATAGACGGTAGAAATTTTTAAAACAACAGGTATAAGTAAAAATAAGGAGGAACGATTATGAAAAAAAGAACAGTTCAAATAATGATTTTACTATGGCAACGGTTTTAAATGTTATTCTTCTATTCGCTATAATTTTTACAATGCCAATAGAGAGTTTAACTTTGTCTATCGTATTCGCTATATTAGCAGGAGTGAATGCGGTATATTTAATGATATTTAACCCTTTACTATCTTGATAATTATCAACTTTAAATCCTATTCCATCATCAACAAAAGACACTTGATTTTGGTTTATCGTAACTTTAATATTTTTGGCATTGGAATGTTCATATATATTAGAAATAATATTTTCAAATAATCTCTCAAACCACAATTCTTCTCCTGACCAAATTAATTGGTTCTGAACACCTTCTAATTTTATGTTCATATTTTGCCTCTGGATAAGGTATTGCCATTTATCTATTATTTTCTTACAAATGCTTACAACATCTACTTCACGATTAAATGTATAAAAATATTGAATATTCTCTTTCTGATCTATTGAAATATTTTTAATCAGTTTTGAAATATAGTCTATTCTTTCATAAGACACTTCAATATTTTCATCCTCTATTCCATATTGCTGAGAAAGATGGAATAGTTCTAACCTTAATGCAGTTAATGGTGTGTTGATATCATGAGATATTTGATCTATATGATTTTGCTCTACCTTAGTTCTTTCCAATAATTCTATTTCTTTATAACTGAGTCTATCTATTAGCAAATTAATAGATAGACCTAATTCATCAATCTCATCTCTACTTCTTTACGTTTCAACTCAATTTTAAGTGTTTCAACAGTACTTAACTCTTCGATACCTTTTCCGTAGGAATATTGTTTTCCTACTTGTTGATTGAATCTATGTGTTTCACCATTTCTATAAGATCTTTCTTTTTGAATCACTTTACCTTCATCATCTTTTTCTTCATTACCTGATTATTTTCTCCGAAAATTATTAACTTACCATTTTCATATGAAATATCTATTGGTCTTTTGAAAAGCCTAGAGCTCTGCTTTTAATTCATATCTATCATCTTTTTCACTAATATCAGTTTTTATACCTTGTTCATCAAGAAAATTACTAAAAAAATGTCTTCTAAACGGTTTTAAATCATAAGCCATAACAATCACTCCTTATAATATTTAACCTAATTTTTCATTAATACTCTTGACATACTACAAATAATTTAAATATTCTTCCCAATTACTGTTAAATTTGAATTCAACAAAAGGGTTATATTCAAATACACCATCAAATTTAAACCAAAGAGTATTGAACCCAAAAAGGTCCAATACTCTTTATAATTATTTATTACCAAAAACAAGCGTTTTTCTAAAAAATCCAAAAATAACAACACAAACTTATGAACCTTTTTAGGTTCAATCATCCAAAATATTTTTAAAAAATTATCAAAAAGTTGTATTTCCTTTTTAAAACTTATAAATATTTTTAAAAAATTATCAAAAAGTTGTATTTCCTTTTTAAAACTTATAAATATTTTTAAAAAATTATCAAAAAGATGTATTTCCTTTTTAAAACTTATAAATATCTTTAAAAAATTATCAAAAAGATGTATTTCCTTTTTAAAACTTATAAATATCTTTAAAAAATTATCAAAAAGATGTATTTCCTTTTTAAGGGAGTATTTTGAACAAACTCTAATTTTATATACTTTTCTAAATGTATAATCACGTTTATTTCTTAAAACGCAAATACACTCCAAGTAAAAGTAAGTTATAACTATACATATTTGTTACCAAAAAATATACACCTTAACTACATTTAAACCATAAATTACTTGCAACCTTTGTTCTTCTATAAGAAGGTGTTTGGTTATGTGATAACCACATCATTATTCGATAAATACGCGACAAGTGAAACAAGACAATTCAAAAGCTTACGTAGATTCTTCAAAATTTACGTCCGCAGCATGAGAGGCGCTAGCAAATTAAGACATCAATTAATGAGTACAGAAACAACAGATGAAGTACGCGCATTACTAGATGAATTCGAAGCCCAAATGGAAGACGTCGTTGA
>NZ_JAJNIR010000049.1:0-16118 GCF_022385935.1 Mammaliicoccus sp. J-M41
GCTCTCTTCTCATAAAAAGACCACCTACTTTCTTAATTTTAACAATACTTCTCTTTAAAGAAGTTGTCCAATTAAGTGTAGACGGTCCATATCTTCATGAATATAGGTAACTTCACACATATCTTTTGTCATAATTACCCTCCTTATTCAAATGACTGTTTGTTTGATGATTATAATATATCCCACTATAAACAAATAGTCAAATGATTGTTTGAATGATATATAATTAATATTAAAAAGGATTGGTTTCTAATGTTAGAAACCAATCCTTTCGGAGATTTTAACCAAATTTTAAAGTATCTTAAACATAACTGCCCCGTTAGTTTAAGTGCATCCTTTCACAATCTGTCTACAGATTAATAATAAAAACTACTCTTTATTATACAGATCTCCATATAATTTTTGAATTTGGTTCTGTAATTTTTTATTTTCTTTTTCTAATTCCATAACTCTTCTTTTTAAGGTTTTTATAAGGATTTCCTCCGAACGAGAACTTTTCTTGGGTTTTGAGACTACATTTGATGTTATTTGACGCTCACGAAGGGATTCGATTCTTTGCCTAATATCGTGTTCCTTATAAAGCCATGATTTAGAAACATTAGCTTCCTTTGCTATTGAATTAAAATTAATAGCTTTACCTTCAATCGAAAATTTAGAAATCGCTTTGTCTACTTTTTCTCTTGTCTTTTGTGATTTCTGCTTCGCCAAACGTACAATTTCTGTTGTATTTCTAACTTGTTTATTCATTGATAATTACCCCGTTAAACTTCCAATGATTTGTTCTAAACGCTCTTTAATACGGCTATTAGTCTCTATTTGTCTTTGCCATTGTTTATCCTTTGCTATGGTTAATAACTCTTCTGTACGCTCTAACTGTTCTTCGTGCTGTGGTAAGAATTGCTTACTGGTACAGAAGTGAGTGCAATCTAAGCATGCATTCGCATGTGGACAACCACCTGCTATTACTGGCAATCTACAATAACCATTTGGAAGCACTTGTGCATTTATATTTTTCTTGAACCATTGAAGCTCTACATCATCGACTTCACTATCATCATCTAGATTGAGCACATCTCCATTATTGGTAACCAGTTTTTCTTGAAATTTAGTAAATTCATTTTTTAGAGTTTCATCAAAGATATGAGCGTATCTGCTTGTCATTTCTGGGCTTTCATGTCCCAAAAATTTCTGCACAATATGCTGGGGCACCCCGTTGTTAATCATTCTTGTTCCTACTGAATGGCGAAAGGCATGGGCATGGAATCTATAAATCTCGCCTAATTTATCCACTATATTTTGCTCATAAGCTAATTTATTTAATTCGCCTCTAAATGTTTCTTGTTTTAATGGCGATCCATCTTTTCTTGGAAAGAGGTATTCACTATCTGGAAATTCCTCTGAAACTTTATCTTCCCGAACTTTAATAAGTAAAACTACCTCTTTAGATATTGGAACTATATGCTCCTTTTTCATTTTCCATTGATAATACTTTAAAAAGTAATCTCCATCTTTGTCCTCTAATAAACAGCCTTTTTTCAAGGTGCACAATTCACTTATCCTCATTCCACATTCTTGAACAATCATAGTCATCGTAGCTATATATTCGGGTAATTTATCAAGATGACTGTTCAATTGCTCTAGAACGAATTCGTCTATAAAGCGAGGTTTTGCTCTTGGTATTTTCGGATAGTCCTCGGGATAAATTAATAATTTGGAAGGAACATCATCCCATTCTAGCCTATGAAGGGTACTAAATAGTCCTTCCAATATAGAGATCCTCCCAGTTATTGTACTAGGTTTTATCCCCATCATGTTTAGTTCACTTAAATATGCTTCAATTTCCACTCTCGTTAATTGGTGTACTCTCTGAACGTGTTTAAACTTTATGTCCAGAAAATTAAAGAACTCTTTAAGTTTTTGGGCAATATCACTTACATAGGAAAAGCTATCCATGTTCAATCTTAACTTACAATATCTTTTTACAAGCTGTTTAAAATATGTATTCCGAAACCCTTTAAAGTTAATTGTATATTCATATTGTGTTGGGTTAACCTTATCATCTGGCAAAGGTAAGTTTCGTCTATCCCAAACGTCTTTATCCCACTCCTCTCCATCAAAATAAAAATCCTCATAAAACTCAATAAATTGTTTAAGATTAGTAACATAGTAAGAATTAGCTTTTACAGGTGTTTTTTCTTGATTAGCAGTAATCTTATAATTAGTGGTGGTAATTCTAACACCCTGTTTTGTCAAATATGTTCTATACTCCGTCATTGCTTTATCAATAGGAACTTCAGTAATTGAAGTAATGCTGGGATACTTTAAATCTAAAAAATCCAACATTTTATTAATTACTGTTCCTTTTCTAATCCAGACAGTTTTTGCATTCCATATTCCATTGTTTAAATGGTAAAAATAAAAATATTTCAATTCTGTTCTTAACCACAGATTTTTAACACGTTCAAAACGAACCCAACGATTTCTTAAAGCAGGATTCTTACTTAATTCTATGGCAGAAGGATGTGGACATTTTCTTATATCCCAACTATTATTAGCCCAAAACCCTTGCATTTCTTCATTCATTACAGCTATTTTTTTGCTGATCTCACTCTGACTGATAATTTTCCTTTTACTAGAAGCATTCATTTAGCTGGTATTCTTTATCTAGTAATAAATACAATGGATACGGCTTATTCTCCACTTCTATCCTTTGAACCCTCACACGCGCCCCCCTCTTTAAACACTTTAAGTACTACAAATTATAAACCTTGTTAATTTTTATTTAAAGTAAAATCTCCCTTTAACATCTCCTCCTGAACTACTTTAACTACTATTATTTATTATACTATGGTTAATATGTCTCCACTTGGGTGGTTATGGCCAATAATCATACCCGTTGCGTTACTTAATATGGCTGTTTTAAATATTTCTCGAGGATGTATAACCGCAAAATTAATGGTTCCTATAGAGACGGTTTCAATATGTGTAGGTTCATTTTTGCTATTCAAGCAAATTAAAATGAAGTGTTCTCGGTCAGCATTTCCTATGAAGTCACGCATAATATCAGCAGCGTCTTTTGGTTCTTCAATACGTCTTTTTAAATACCAAAGTGTATCTTCTTTAACCATTTGGACTTTGGCAACATCTATTCTTTTTCTACTCATTATGGATAAGCTCTATACTTTCTATTAAGTCAGGGTGAACAATGGATGTGATAGAATCATCATTCATATAAATGGAATATAGCTCATCTAATTCTGAATTATTTTTTTTGTTTGATGAAAAGGCGATAATGCCTTTAATAACATCGATGTGTGGTTGATGCATTAAATATTGGTATACTTCTTTCCATGTTTGATTCATTCTATTTAGTCTCCTTTAATGGTTTAATTGTCCATGCCTTTCTAGCGTATGGATTTAATGGATGCATGATTTCATTTGTTTGAGGATTTGTTAATATACTGATTTTCTTACTGTGAGGTTTTAACATGTCTAATACTTCATTCACTCGATTTTCCACAAGAGGTTTTTTTCCGTAGGAACCCCAAGCCAATAAAACACTATCGGCTTCTTTGACAGCTTTCATAATGTGAATATCCGTGTGCTTGTCATGGCTGTTTTCGATATGTTTTAAATTAATGGGGGTATCAATATTTGAAAAAAGATTTATAAAATTAACGCCACCATATTCATCTTTTTCAGCTACTTTATTGACAATAAGTTGTGTTGTAAGGTCAACGTTGATAACACCATCATAATGAGGATACATCGTTATAATTGTAAGTACTTCTTTATCAATATCCCAAGTTTTCTTGAGAAGATAACGATGCATTTTATCCTGACTAAATATCGCTTCAGTTTCTAATACACTTTTGATTGATTTCATTTTATCTAACTCCTTTATTTAATATTCTTCAGGTAACAACATGACGTAATAAGAAAGGTCTACATCATCTTCTCGGATAATGTAGACCTTATTAATATTGATAGCTTTTGAATAATTTGCCTTATGAATTTTTACGTACTCTGGACGTTCTTGCTTATGTTTGATATATAATTGACTATTATGCATATTGAACTGGAATATATGAAAGTAATCAATCTCTTCTAGTTCCTTGAATTGTTCGTTTTCGCGTTGCGCTACAAGTTTCCATAACTGTTGCTGCAACATTGCTGGCAAGTAATTGGCAATACTACGTGTAATATAACGTTTCATGCTCATTTCTCCTTTTCTATATCTTTCATTATTGTAATAACTTCTGTAATGACTGTGACGCTTATCTGAGCTATGTGTATCCATTTATTCATTATTATAATTCTCCTTTTCAAGTAAGTGTCTTTGATCTAGTAGTGGCATAACTGTGTTATGAAGATATAAGAAGTCCATATCGTTTGTTTCATCAATATAACCAATCGCAATAAGTTGTTTTTGATAGTAGAGGATAAAGGGGTATATATGCCTTTCATGAAGTGTGTCAGAGTAGTAAGTATACGTATGAAGGATTTTGTTGGTAAGCGGACCAAGTCTGATATATTGATCAGGAAGGATATTATCTGCCACTTCCTCGATAGATTCACATTCCCATTTTTCGTCCTTTGGCAGATTGAATAAGTTAGTTATATACTCTTTGAGTTGTTTTTCTAGTGTCATGGTTATGACCTCCTATAATGTTTTTGATGTATACATGTAATACACCATATAGATAATATATGCTTCAAAAAAATTTTGTTTCGTTTGTGAATCCCATTGTTATTAAGAAAATATCCCAATAGAAAATTATCACAATTGTTGATATGACAAGGAAATCCCATTATCCCGCTCATTTCTCAGGAAATATAGCGATATATTTATATATCATTTGGATTTGGTGGTGTCAGTACGACTTACTTTTTCTTTTTATATTATTTATTTATAAATAATAATGGGATTTCGGGATTACGCTTGCGTAATCCTTATCCTACATGTATTTATCAAATCCCATTGCTATCCCGTTCATATTTTATTTTGGGATGTTCTTTCGTCATACAATATAAGCTTCACATTGAGTTGTGACTTGTTAGTATGTTGAAAAGATTCGTTAGATGGGTGTTATTGAATGACGAAAGGACAGTACATAGATATTAGATTTGAAGAAAGAGCGTTTGAGGCAAAAATAAAGACGAAGTGCTGAGGAGCACTTCGTCGAGAGGGGTATTATTGAAAAGTTGTTTAATAATTTCATTATTGAGTTTTAGTGTAACGTAGAACTGTTTTTTATGATTACCGTCTTTACGAATATCAATACGGTCAATGACTGTAAGATATAATGCTTTGAGTTGTGCTTTATCCATTGATTCTATATTTTGAAATATTCGTTGTAATAGGGCAGCGATTTGTTTCGTATCATAAGATAGTTTCTCTTGATTTTGTTGCTGTTTGAGTTGATTCATTTGATTTGTAATGTCATTGAGTTGTGTTTCATATTGATGAATAGTTGCTTTCAATGCAGATGTTAGGTCCGGATTATCTTCAATGGTTTTAACTAAATTATGGAGTTTCCCGCTGACTTCATCGTATTGTTGTTGTTTATAAGCGATATCGTGGTTCAATGCACCAATATCGACTTTATTTTCTTGATTGACACGTTCTAAGACTTGGTTAATGACTTTATCACTTTTGACAATTTCGAGTATTTGATCCATGACGTATTTCTCAATCACATCAGCTCTAACGCTATTCGCAGAACATACTTTTGAGCCTTTGTTTCGGAAGTTACTGCAAGAATAATAACGTATTCGCTTCTTGGTACCATCTTTCAATGTGTTCGTTGTGTTACTAGCTGCCATTGGTGCACCACATTGTGGACAATGAACGATACCTGTTAATAGATTAGTTCCTTTACCGTGGACTTGGGGTTTTTGACTGACTTGTTTTTTACGTAATTGGACTTTATCCCATAAGTCTTGAATAATAATAGGGGAATGCTTACCTTCAGCTATTATTGGTTTATCATTCAGCCCTTTACGACGCTTTTCATTCCAATCTTTGTACTTTGCGAATTGAATTTTACCAACATAGAATGGATTAGATAAGATATAGGTCACTGAACCAATACTGAAAGGCTTTCCTTTTTTAGTCACGTATCCTTTGTGATTGAGTGCATTCGCAATTTTACGATATCCGTGGCCTTTAGCATATGACTCAAATATATATTTGACAATATTCGCTTCATGTTGGTTTATCATGAGTTCATGCTTGCTATCCGGTATTTTGTCATAGCCCAGCGGCAAATTGCCTTGATAATAGCCTTCTTGAGCGCGTCGGGTTTGACCCATGAATACATTTTCGACAATATTATTTCTTTCAAATTCTGAAAAACTCGCTAGAATTTGTAGCATCAATTTACCACTGCTTGTATTGACTTCCATACGCTCAGATAAGCTGAAGAATTCGACATTTTGACGATGAAGGTCTTCAACAATTTTGAGTAAGTCAGAAGTGTTACGTGCTAGTCGGTTTGTTTTGTAGACCATAACAGAATCAATCTGACCTTCGTTCGCATCTTTTAACAAACGTTGTAGTTCTGGTCGGTTCATAGATTTTCCAGAGATACCTCTATCCGCGTATACATCTACAACAACAAAGTTATTGAAATCACAATATTCTCGAATTTGATTGATTTGTCCATCGATACTATAGCCTTCAGTACTTTGGATTTCCGTTGATACACGAACATAGATACCGACACGTTTTTGTTTGAGTTGTTGCATGATTTTTTCATCCTTTCTGATTAAGCAATCGATGATTGCGAGGTTTGGTTCACAATGTTCAATGGTTCATTTTTGAAATAGATCCCAACAAGGGCTTTATTTTTTGTAATGCGAATTTCATCAATATAGGGATGCAGCATGTTTAACGTGAAACTTTTCTGTATAACCTTTTGTAGTGATGTTTGTAACTGATTATCACTTATGGAGGATATGGTTTTGTGCTTTTGATTCATCAAATGAGTCTGTTTTCTGAATGATTCAGCATCAATCATACCTTTGGCAAGTTTATCTATCAGTTGTTCTTGAGTTAGCGTACTTTTAGCTTCTATCACTCTTTGTTTTTTGAGGCGTTGATGAATTGCATTATTAATTTTTGAATAGAGCTGTTGGTTTTGAAAGAAGTTCTGACATGTAGCTAAGACTTGAACTTCTAATTTTTGTGCATTTATTCCTTTGAATGAACAGACAAAGCGAGATTCATTCATATTTTTAGGACAAATATAATATCGCAATGTATGTTTTTTTCTTATTGTCATATTTGTCAGTGTTGAGTCACAACAAGGACATTTGATCTTTTGTTTCAGCTGATTCTCTGAAGGTATACAGTGAAGTTGCTTCTTATTACGGATTGCTTGAGCATGTTCATATTTCGTTGCCGAAACAATAGGTGGTACCATATTGTTATATTGACCATATTGATTGATGACACGACCACAATAATTTGGGTTCATAATTATATTTCGTACCTGATAAGGCTTGCGGGTAATAAGTTTATTATCGTCTTCTAAATATTGTGCAATCTTCTTGTAGCCATATCCTTGAAGATAATAATTGAATACAGCTTTGACGGTAGGTGATTCATCATTATTAATGATGAAAGTACCATTTTGATAGTGATAACCGAAAGGCGCATGGGTCGTTATGAGTTTACCTTGTTTTGCCTTTTCTCTAAGTCCATTTTTGACTTGTTCTCCAATATTATCGGATTCAAGTTCAGCCAGACTCATGAATATATTGAGTTTTAGGCGATCAAACGCTTTATCCATATCAAAATAGCCATCATGAACACTTAGAATATGAACATGATATTTTTGACAGAGTTTCATGAGTTTTAATGCATTTTTCAAGTTGCGATGAAGTCGATTCAAGCGATAACAACATAATACGTCACATTGTCTTTGTTGGATGCGTTCGGTGACTTGTTGATAGCCTGTTCGATTATCTGTTCTGCCTGATTGCTTATCACTAATGTATTGGATATTTTGAATATTGTGCTTTGGAGCTAATAATTCTATTGCTTGCTTTTGAGCTGGGAGTGATTGTTGTTTCGTTGTACTTTGGCGCAAATAACCAATGGCTCGTTTCATAGTATTTCCTCCTTTCAAAGAGATAATATATATTTATGAACGAAATTATAGATAAGCCCAACACCAGTCGGGTGTTGGGCGGTATTATTAGTCATCAGCGTGATTGATTTCTTCAATAACCAGATCGGCTAATAGTATGATTAATTCGTCCATGTATATCACCTCATTATTCATAGTATTAACAACAATTCTTTAGTTGCATCTCAAAAGTAGTAACGAATTCGATATTCTTCTTTGAGCAAATTTTTTTAAATGAATGTAATCTTCATATTCTCCATATGCAACAATGGACGTAGGTTTGATTACTTTCTCCAAAATGTCATTTATTAACTTGTACTCCTCAGTGTAAGTGTTACTTATTTGACGACCTTCTTGTTTACAGCATTCCTTCACAGTATCTAGGGGTGTGCTTTCTAAGTATTCAAATCTTTCATCTTCAATTTCGTGAGCTAGTGCTACTGTATTCATAGTACAATTCCTCCATTGATTTAATATTTGTGCTACAACACCTTTAAATAGGTGTTGTAGCAAATTTATTTAATAACATATTTTAAGCTTTAAAAGTCAATATCACCGTTTTTATCCCATTCTCTTGCTTTTGAAATCATGTCTCGTAGTATTGGATGTTGGTGTTCAGAGATAAATGATAAGGGTATATTGAATTTACTTTTTTCAGATAGACCAAAAATAGGAGCGTATGATTTATCAAGCTTAAGATGATAAAATACGATGGTTTTTGGTTTGCCTTCTTTGTCTTTGACACTACGTTTTGTTGTTTTACGATTGGCGTCTGACTGGATGTAATCTTTATCCCTCAGTGCATCAATGACATTATTTGTATCTTGGAAATTATGTTCTTTTAACATATTTTTAAAAACCGAGGCAATCATTTTCACCTGGATATGATCATCTTCAAGTGAAATCATTCCATAATTTTCAATAAGCGTTGATAACCTAGTGTCGTCAGAAAACTTACCACGATTTTGTGCTACAAATTGGACAATGACTTCAATTGCTTTATCAGCTAGGCTTCGCTCACTAACAGAATCTAAATGATAGTTAATAAGATAGTCCCTTACAGCATTCAAATCAACAGGTGTGGCAATGACACGTTCCAATATACGTGCTGATGTTGTAATGGTTGCATAGCGTTTGAACATCCGAATTCCTGTATTGCTGGTTTCCTTTTCTAGTTGAGTTTTGAACCTTAGGTGCTCATTTTGGAACCATTTAATGACTTCTTGTTCACGATTGAGTAGATATTCAGCTACTAATGGCATGATATGACCATAATTAGCTGATGTTGCTTTTTTAATAGTATCTGCGTTGTCAGCGTTAGTTGTAAAAGCTTCAGATATTTCAATGGTACGTACATTCAAACCATCATTACGTGCACTATTATTGAAAATACTGTGTTCGGCAGTACTAATTACTGAGGTTCCCCAGTTTTTTAGTGACTTGACTTCTCCGTGTATATTAGAACGTTGTCTTCCTTGACCTTCGGCAATTGAATAGAGCAAACCAGTTGTATCTTTAAAGGTTGCAGATGACAGTTCGTCCAATACAATAGGTACACCATAGTTGTTACTTAGATATCCTTCAAGCGCGTTTCTAGTGCCATTCCATGATCTAAACAGCGTATTACTACCTTTAGTAGGGTTGCCGGTTATTGAGACTCCTAAAGCCGCTGCAGTTGATTTACCCGTGCTTGAATTTCCCGTAAATGAGAAAATCGTACCTGCGAATTCAACCTCATGTTTTGTTTTTAAAAACGCAGTTACTAATGAAGAAATACCAAACACTACAGCAAGTTCGAGTAACAAGTTTCCTTTTACTTCATCAAGATACATTTGCCACCAGTCTTCAAAAGTGCCTTTAGGTTGTAGATCGTACTGTGTTTCACAAATGATTTCATCCGCCTGCGACTGTGTAATTTCTTTTGAAAGATATGGTTCATCTAATGAAATGACGACACCTTTATCAGTATTTAACACACCGACACCCGTATACAACGATGACAGAGGCAGTGATTGGCGCATTAATTGTAGTGCATTGCTTAATGATTTAATGTACTTCTCATTGATGCTGAAGCCATACATGATTAGTGAAGGTAACTTTTGCGATGTTAAAATATCTGATGTTTCAATACGTTCAATATTTTGTCCGTTGGAAATAACTAGTTTCTCAACCCCAGATTTGGGGTCAAGAAACTTGTTTTTAATTAAAATTGGACTAGATAAGCGTATGGACTTTTGCTGATCATTTTTACCTTTCGGTGGTATAACTTCATACCATGAATCTTCAGTAAGCCAGTATGGATATTCACTAAAGATGATGTTAGTCATTAGTTGTTACCACCTTTCCAGTTATTTTGATGATTCATCGGATTTGGTGCAGTCTTAAGGTAGAGCAAAGATGAACCTTTTTTTCCAACTACAATGAATGGAAGGTTAGGTGTATATTTTACAAAATGTGCAAACCAACGACCAACATCTTGTTGAATTTCAGTCGAGCACAAAACATTAGCCCTCACATTCAAATCGTGATACATAAACAGGGTGCCTACAGGTAAATTAAATGCGATGCTTGTAACAGCACGTTTTAGTGTATAAAATTCTTTTTCTTTCATCATAAGTTCCTCCAAATAAGTCTTATTAGTCAATCAATACTGTAGATGCTTAACACCTCAATGGTTGATTGCTATAATAAGCATAAATGAAGCATTTTAATTAGACGCGGAACAAAAAATAGGGAGGGGGGTATATATGATACCTACGATAGAAGAGATTATTGACAAGTATGGCAGTTTAGTAGATTGTCTGCAGTTGGATATATCAGGTGAGGTTTATGAAGATTTATTGTTATTAAGAAGTTTAAGCGATTTAAATGAACACCAAAAGATGCATAGAGTATCATTTATACAAAAACACTTTAACTCTAATTTTGATTATTTGTTAGATGACTCAGAATTTAGAAGTATGAATAAAATTTATAGAAATTTAAATACTATGACGTATATCAATAGTCAAAACAATGAATTTAAACTTAAACCATTTATAAATGAAGAACAATTAAAATCACTACTTGCGATAAAGAAAGTAGATGAACATTTGAGTTATGACCCATCTATTACCTCAAAAGCATTAGCAGATATAAACAAGACGCAAAAAAGATTGGTTACAAAGCCAAATATTCTCTATAATCGATCCAAAAAAGAAAATGAGTATGTACGGTTAGGAGGAAAAATATCATATACAAAGATGGAGAAGCATTGGGAATATTTACATAATGAGATTCAGTATTATAATCTTACTAATCAATTAATTAGTTATGTTGCTTTAGAAATGGAATATGCATGGGCTTTTTTAAATGAATTATTTTATTTAATAGAATTATATTTGAAGGCATTTAAAGGACAAAAGAAAACTGGCCATGAATTTGAAGAAGGATTGAACGCATTTATTCAATCATATGTCATTATTTTACTTATAGATATAAGATTACCGACTGTTAGGTTATATATTATTAGGCGTATTGTGGATGAATGCGAAAAAGAATCAGATAATCAAAAAAGAATTAAACTGATAGAGGAATCCATTAAAAAGTACAGATATGTAAAAGAACAGATTGAAAGATTTGAAAATGCGTTGAAAGAAGAATTATCAATCGCGACTTTGTCTATTGAACAGAATATGCTAGAAGCTAAAATTGATTATTATAAGGAATACTACTATCCTAGAAAAAAAACAAAGCATAACAATATTGAATATAATGTATCATTGTTTTTTAAAGCTGTAGATGCTTTAAAGAAATAGTTTTTCACTGACAATATTTATAAATATAATTAACTTTAAAAAATGTTAAGTTAGACCAGGATTAATGATTCTTAACTACACAAAAATTGTATGAAGTAATCTAAAGAAAAAATAGATTAATCGTTGTATGACGAAATTCAAATAGAAACCATTTTCCCATATACTTAGGAAAGTAGAATCTATAAAAATAGTTTTGAGCATTATATCTAAGCATTATTGAGTACATTGATATTCATGAAGACAACAATAAAAAAGCTTTACGTCACAATAAAATTCAATAAAGAAGTAGGTACTTTTTAATAACTATCCTCTTGACGAAGTGCACCTTAGCACTTCGTCTTTGTTTATACATTAAACAATATCTTTCAAATTATAATTTAATCAATTTTAAATTAGATAAGTAGTACTATAGTAATGCAAAATTAAAAACTAAATGAATCAGAGACAGTATTTAAATTTTAAAATAGTATTACTACATTAACAATTTATTCACAATAGTAAAATTTGTGAAACATCTCCTTTGTACTTCATGATATTTTTAGACAGGAACAGACTAGCTGCTCATATAGTCCTACTTAATAGATAAATTGTATTGAAATTTTTATTAAGTACTATTCTACTCTTAATTAAAGAAGACACCTTATGAAAGTAAAAGTTGATTATTCAGAAACATTGAATACTGATGGATTATGGAATACTTGTCACCCTAATCATCCAAATATCGAATAAATGTTATATGTCATTTATAAGTTTTTAATCTGTAAAAAATCCTAAAGGTAAAGTGATTTTCTTAAAATTTTAAGATATATAGCTTTCGAAATGAGAATAAAATATAAAAGGTTTATACATTAAAAGGAGTCTACACATATAATCAAAGATTATATATAGTTAAACAAAATTTAAATAGAAATTTTTTCGCAAATATCAAAATATGAAATCATTGATATTTTATTTATAAAATATATAAAGAATAAAAGGTTATAACAAGTAATTGTTTTAAGGGAAAATCTATTTACACAAAGAGATATAGTGAGAGAATTATTATTTTTTACTCATGAAAATGAAGTTAGGATTTTTGGTTTTGTCATATTGTCTTTACTTATAAGTAAATAATGGATTTCACAAAAAAAATTACAAAAATTTTACAATATACAAGTATTTTATTGTCATTGCTAGATATTATAATAAATCCTAGTGATACATACCATTTTATATAAATTTATATGCAATTAAATGTATGATATTTAGTTGTATAAAACAATGATATAATTTTTATGATTGTTTAAATTTTTTAATTATTGAAAATTAAATTTCCATATATTAAAATGAGGTTGATAGGACTAGCTGTATATGTGTCATATCAATTTTTATAATATTGAAGGGAGACAGACAAGGCGTTATGAAGAAAAAAAGAGGTGTGAAATTAGATTTTATCCCTAATAGACTTAATAAGTATTCTATTAGAAAATTTACGGTAGGAACTGCTTCTATTTTAGTCGGAGCTACTTTACTTTTCGGGATAGGTGAAGAAGCAAAAGCGAATGAACAACAAAATAATTCTGTACAATCACAGTCAAACAATTTAAATGATGATGGTCAATCTGAAGAGGCTATAGAAAAACAAACATCAACAGAAAAACAAATTGTAGATCAAGAGAGCACAGAAGAAATTGCAACTAATGAACAAGAGGTCGCTAAAGAAGAACAAACAGAAGAAGCAGCAACATCTGAAGAATCAAACAAAGTAGAAACAGAAGAAGCAGCAACATCTGAAGAATCAAACAAAGCAGAAACAGAAGAAGCGCCAAAAGCTGAAGAAGCAAGCAAAGTAGAAACAGAAGAAGAGCCAACAGCAGAAGAAACAAACAAAGTAGAAACAGAAGAGACACCAACAGCAGAAGAAACAAACAAAGTAGAAACAGAAGAGACACCAACAGCAGAAGAAACAAATAAAGTAGAAACAGAAGAGACACCAACAGCAGAAGAAACAGACAAAGTAGAAACAGAAGAAGCAACACCAGCAAGTGAAGAAACAGTTAAGCCAGAGACTTCTGCAAATAGTAACGAATCTAGTGAAAATAATGAGAGTGTAGTTTCTTCTTTAAAAGAGAATGAAGATAAAGAAGAATATTCTTTCGCAGCTATTTCTGAGAATGATGTTAATGATCAAATAAAAGTTGGTGAGTTTAACTTTGATAATAAAACTTTATATCCAAATAATTCTGGATACTCAAATATGAGCGCCAAATTTAGTGTTGATGGTCCTGTAAAAGAAGGGGATTATTTCACATTTGTTATTCCAAATAATTTAACGATTGACGGAGATATTGATTATTCAAAAACGGATAACTCTATGAAATTAGTGGATATTAAAAATGCTAATGGAGATATTGTTGCAAAAGGTGAATATAATGTACTTTCTAAAACTGGTAGATATATTTTTACTAATTATGTAAATGATAAAGAAAATATTAACGGATTTTTTGAATTACCACTATGGACTGATAGAAAAATTACTCCTTATTCAGGGAACTATGATGTTCAATTTGATATAGCTAATGAAAAATTTAATTCTAATATAGATATTGATTATGGTGATCCGTCGATGGGACTTCCAGGTGAAGATGGAGCAAATGTTTCGTCATTTATTACAAAAATAGATAAATCTTCAGGAGAACGAACTTATAAACAAACTATATATGTAAACTCTAAAAATAATAATTTAAGAGACACTACTGTGACTTTGCAGGGTTATCATAATGATCCTAATACAAGTAGTACAGTTCTAAATAAAGATGTTACTAAATTTAAAGTGTATAAATTAGCTGATGGTGCAAAAGTAACTGACAGTTATTATATTGATCCTAATAGCTCTAATTATATTGATGTTACTAATGATGTTTTACCATATATCTACGATAATGGTGATAACACTATCACATTTAATTTTGGTGATATCAATGAAACTTACATTATAACTGTAGATGGTCAGTATGATGATAGCGGAGAAAACGTGAAGACAAGAGTAACTGAAACAAATAGTGACATTTATGGTGGAAGCAAAAAGTCTTACTATTGGGATAATGAGAACATAATTCGCACTGGTGATGGTGGAGCGGATGGAGATAATAGACAGAAATATAAATTAGGTAATTATGTATGGCATGATATTGACCGAGATGGTGTACAAGGAACAGATGAAAATGAGAAACCAATTTCAAATGTAGAAGTAATTTTACGAGACGAAAATGGTAAAGAAATAGGTAGAACAAAAACAGATGAAACAGGTTATTACGAATTTGATGGATTAGAGAATGGGAACTATGAAGTTGAATTTATAACACCAGAAGGTTTCGAAGAAACGCCAACAGAACAAGGTGAAAATGAAGAAACAGATTCAAATACAAGAATCACAAAAGCAACAATTGATGGCGCAGATAACATGAGTGTCGATAAAGGTTATTATGAATTAGATGACTCTGATTCAGATGCAGATACTGACTCAGATGCAGATAGCGATTCAGATTCAGATGCAGACTCAGATTCAGATGCGGATAGCGATTCAGATTCAGATGCAGACTCAGATTCAGATGCGGATAGCGATTCAGATGCAGACAGCGATTCAGACGCAGACAGCGATTCAGATGCAGATTCTGACTCAGATGCGGACAGTGATTCAGACGCAGACAGTGACTCAGATGCGGACTCTGACTCAGACGCAGATAGTGATTCAGATGCGGACAGCGATTCAGATGCGGATAGCGATTCAGACGCAGATAGCGACTCAGATGCGGACTCAGATTCAGATGCAGACTCTGACTCAGATGCAGATTCTGACTCAGATTCAGATGCAGATTCTGACTCAGATGCGGATAGCGATTCAGATGCAGACAGTGATTCAGACGCAGACAGTGATTCAGACGCAGACAGTGATTCAGACGCAGACTCAGATTCAGACTCAGACTCAGATGCGGATTCTGACTCAGATGCAGACAGTGATTCAGACGCAGACAGTGATTCAGACGCAGACTCTGACTCAGATGCAGACTCTGACTCAGATGCAGACTCAGATTCAGATGCTGACTCTGACTCAGATGCAGATTCTGACTCAGATGCAGACACTGATTCAGATGCAGACTCTGACTCAGATGCAGACTCAGATTCAGATGCGGATTCTGACTCAGAT
>NZ_JAJNIR010000050.1:0-15526 GCF_022385935.1 Mammaliicoccus sp. J-M41
TCCTTGTTAAATTGTTTATATCTGAAATAGTTCATACAGAAGACTCCTTTTTGTTAAAATTATACTATAAATTCAACTTTGCAACAGAACCGTATTATGGAATAGAGATGTTGGTAACATTTATACAGGATCATTATACTTAAGTTTAATTTCGTTATTACAGAACCACACATTCCAACCAGAAGAGAAAGTATGTCTATTTAGTTATGGTTCAGGAGCAGTAGGAGAAATCTTTAGTGGTTCAATCGTTAAAGGATATGACAAAGCATTAGATAAAGAGAAACACTTAAATATGCTAGAATCTAGAGAGCAATTATCAGTCGAAGAATACGAAACATTCTTTAACAGATTTGATAATCAAGAATTTGATTTCGAACGTGAATTGACACAAGATCCATATTCAAAAGTATACTTATACAGTATAGAAGACCATATCAGAACATATAAGATAGAGAAATAAACTAGTGGCCGATTGTGCTTGATGAGCTTGGGACATAAATCCTAACTCGAAATAAATAAGCATATCACTAAACTGATTTTTTAAAGTTTACAGTGATATGCTTATTTTTTTATCTTACGATTTTGTACGTGCATGCTTGCCTAGGGGTATGGCTCGAGCCATTAGTCTCTCGCACATACTATTCCCTCAGGCGTCAGCACTTACAAAATCGGTTGTAATTTTCATTTTTATACGCATTCTTACTGAGATTATACTAATAAGAGGAATAGTAAAAGCAATTCTAAGTAAAATTGCAGATAAGAGGTTTGTTAAAAGCAGTTCTAAGTAAAATTGCAGATAAGAGGTTTGTTAAAAGCAGTTCTCAGTAAAATTACAGATAAGAGGTACGTTAAAAGCAGTTCTAAGTAAAATTGCAGATAAGAGGTTTGTTAAAAGCAGTTCTAAGTAAAATTGCAGATAAGAGGTACGTTAAAAGCAATTCCATGCAAAATTGCTGATAAGGGGTAAGTTAAAAGCAGTTCTCAGTAAAATTGCAGATAAGAGGTACGTTAAAAGCAGTTCTAGGCAAAATTGCAGATAAGAGGTGCGTTAAAAGCAGTTCTCAGTAAAATTGCTGATAAGGGGTAAGTTAAAAGCAATCCTAAGTAAAATTGCAGATAAGGGGTACAGAAAAACTAGACTTGATTACAAAATGGAGCTTGGGACATAAATGATTTTTTAAAAATGAGATGAGACGTAGATTAACTCCATAATCAATACGAATCTATCGACTTCTTTATTTATGATATTCATCTCTTTTTAATGGAAATAAAAGTGCGATTAATGTGATAATACAGTTACGTTAATTAAAAAAATAAAAATGCAAGGAGAGGTAATATGCTAACTGTATATGGACATAGAGGATTACCTAGTAAAGCTCCGGAAAATACAATTGCATCATTTAAAGCTGCTTCAGAAGTAGAAGGTATAAACTGGTTGGAGTTAGATGTTGCAATTACAAAAGATGAACAACTGATTATCATTCATGATGATTATTTAGAACGGACTACAAATATGTCCGGGGAAATAACTGAATTGAATTATGATGAAATTAAAGATGCTTCTGCAGGATCTTGGTTTGGTGAAAAATTCAAAGATGAACATTTGCCAACTTTCGATGATGTAGTAAAAATAGCAAATGAATATAATATGAATTTAAATGTAGAATTAAAAGGTATTACTGGACCGAATGGACTAGCACTTTCTAAAAGTATGGTTAAGCAAGTGGAAGAACAATTAACAAACTTAAATCAGAATCAAGAAGTGCTCATTTCAAGCTTTAATGTTGTGCTTGTTAAACTTGCAGAAGAAATCATGCCACAATATAACAGAGCAGTTATATTCCATACAACTTCGTTTCGTGAAGACTGGAGAACACTTTTAGATTACTGTAATGCTAAAATAGTAAACACTGAAGATGCCAAACTTACTAAAGCAAAAGTAAAAATGGTAAAAGAAGCGGGTTATGAATTGAACGTATGGACTGTAAACAAACCAGCACGTGCAAACCAACTTGCTAATTGGGGAGTTGATGGTATCTTTACAGACAATGCAGATAAAATGGTGCATTTGTCTCAATAGAAAGTTAGAGGTGAGTCTTACGTTTCAGTGACGGTAGACTTACCTTTAACATGTTACATACTAAAAAATTAATTTGAATAAGAAAGAGAGACATATATGAAATACGATGATTTTATAGTAGGAGAAACATTCAAAACAAAAAGCCTTCATATTACAGAAGAAGAAATTATCCAATTTGCAACAACTTTTGATCCTCAATATATGCATATAGATAAAGAAAAAGCAGAACAAAGTAGATTTAAAGGTATCATTGCATCTGGCATGCATACACTTTCAATATCATTTAAATTATGGGTAGAAGAAGGTAAATACGGAGAAGAAGTTGTAGCAGGAACACAAATGAATAACGTTAAATTTATTAAACCTGTATACCCAGGTAATACATTGTACGTTATCGCTGAAATTACAAATAAGAAATCCATAAAAAAAGAAAATGGACTCGTTACAGTGTCACTTTCAACATACAATGAAAATGAAGAAATTGTATTTAAGGGAGAAGTAACAGCACTTATTAATAATTCATAATAAAACAGTGAAGCAACCATCGTTACGGATTGCTTCACTGTTTTGTTATTCATCTATATCGTATTTTTTATTACCGTTCTCATATAGCTCATCATACACTTTACCTGAGATTTTGGCATTGTAGCTAGCCATTCCTTTATCTTGTACATCTTTAACATTAATAGCCATCATCATGTTTGGATTATCTTTATCATATGATATAAACCACCCAATTTGTCTGCCTGTTTCTCCTTGTTTCATTTTGAGTTCTGCAGTACCGGATTTGCCAATTAAGTTTGCATAAGATCTATAAATATCTTCTTTATGTGTTTTATTTACGACTTGTTGCATACCATCAGTTAATAGATTGATATTTTCTTTGGAAATAATATTTTTCTTCCAAACTTTGTTTTTCGTGTCTTTTAATAAGTGAGGTGCGTTAATATTGCCATTATTTTCTAATGCGCTATAGATTGAAAGGATCTGTACTGGGTTAATCAGTATTTCACCTTGTCCGTAACCTGAATCAGCTAATAATATTTCATTATCTAAATTTTTGTTTGAAATTTGAGCATTATAAAATGGATAATCACTTGGTATATCTTCACCAACACCTAGTTTTTTCATGCCTTTTTCAAATTTCTTACTGCCTAATTCGAGTGCTACTCTAGCAAAGAAAATGTTATCTGATGATTCTATTGCTTGTTTTAAGTCGATATTACCATTTACCACTTCATATCTTGTAACGTTGTAACCACCCCAAGATTTATCTTTTTGCCAACCTTTACCATCGATTTTATAACTTGTTTTATCGTCTAATGTTTTGTTATTTAACCCAATCATTGCTGTTAATATTTTTTGAGTTGAACCTGGTGAAGTTGTAATCTGGAACTTGTTGAGCAGAGGTTCTTTTTTATCTTCGGTTAATTTATTATATTCTTCGTTACTCATGCCATACATAAATGGATAGACGTCATATGAAGGTGTGCTTACAAGTGCTAATAATTCACCTGTTTGAGGGTGGATAGCAGTACCTGAGCCATAATCATTTTTCATGTTGTTATAAATACTCTTTTGAACTTTAGCATCAATAGTTAGTTGAATATCTTTGCCATCTTTTTTCTTTTTCTCTATTAATGTATGTGCGATTGTATTGCTATTATCGTCAACGATTGTGACACGATAGCCATCTTCATGTTGGAGCTTTTTATCGTAAAGTTTTTCGAGTCCCTTTTTACCAATAACTGCATCATCTTTATAGCCTTTATATTCTTTTTGTTTTAATTCTTCAGAGTTAATGGGACCAACATAACCTAATAGATGTGAAGTCGCTTTTTCTAGAGGATAGTTACGACTTTCTGTTTCATTAGTTGTAAGATGAAATTTTTTTGCGAAATCACTTAAATATTCATCCATTTTTTTAACGGTTTTAAGTGGAACGAAGGTATCATCTTGTACCCAATTTTGATCCATTTGTTGTTTGATATAGTCTTCAGAAATACTTAGTTCTTTAGCGATTGCTTTATAATCTTTTTTAGATACATTCTTTGGAACGATGCCTATCTCATATGCTGTTCCTGTATTGGCCAATTCCACATTGTTTCGGTCTAAAATTTTACCACGTTCTGATTTTAAATTTTCAATATGTATGCTTTGGTCTTTCTGCATTCCTGGAATAATGACGCTATGATCCCAATCTAACTTCCACATACCATCTTCTTTAACAAAATTAAATTGAACGTTGCGATCAATGTTACCGTAGTTTGTTTTAATTTTATATTGAGCATCTACTCGTTTTTTATTTTTAGATACTTTTTTTATTTTACGATCCTGAATGTTTATATCTTTAACGCCTAAACTATTATATATTTTTATCGGACGTTCAGTCATTTCTACTTCACCATTATCGCTTTTAGAAATATAACTGCTATCTTTATAAACTTGTTTGAAATTTTTATCTTCAATTGCATCAATAGTATTATTAATTTCTTTATCTTTTGAAGCATAAAAATATATACCAAACCCGACAACTACAACTATTAAAATAAGTGGAACAATTTTTATCTTTTTCATCAATATCCTCCTTATATAATACTACATTTGTAGTATATTACAAATGTAGTATTTATGTCAAAATAATGTTATAATTTTTGTGATATGGAGGTGTAGAAGGTGTTATCATCTTTTTTAATGTTAAGTATAATCAGTTCATTGCTCACGATATGTGTAATTTTTTTAGTGAGAATGCTCTATATAAAATATACTCAAAATATTATGTCACATAAGATTTGGTTATTAGTGCTCGTCTCCACGTTAATTCCATTAATACCATTTTACAAAATATCGAATTTTACATTTTCAAAAGATATGATGAATCGAAATGTATCTGACACGACTTCTTCGGTTAGTCATATGTTAGATGGTCAACAATCATCTGTTACGAAAGACTTAGCAATTAATGTTAATCAGTTTGAGACCTCAAATATAACGTATATGATTCTTTTGATATGGGTATTTGGTAGTTTGTTGTGCTTATTTTATATGATTAAGGCATTCCGACAAATTGATGTTATTAAAAGTTCGTCATTGGAATCGTCATATCTTAATGAACGACTTAAAGTATGTCAAAGTAAGATGCAGTTCTACAAAAAGCATATAACAATTAGTTATAGTTCAAACATTGATAATCCGATGGTATTTGGTTTAGTGAAATCCCAAATTGTACTACCAACTGTCGTAGTCGAAACCATGAATGACAAAGAAATTGAATATATTATTCTACATGAACTATCACATGTGAAAAGTCATGACTTAATATTCAACCAGCTTTATGTTGTTTTTAAAATGATATTCTGGTTTAATCCTGCACTATATATAAGTAAAACAATGATGGACAATGACTGTGAAAAAGTATGTGATAGAAACGTTTTAAAAATTTTGAATCGCCATGAACATATACGTTATGGTGAATCGATATTAAAATGCTCTATTTTAAAATCTCAGCACATAAATAATGTGGCAGCACAATATTTACTAGGTTTTAATTCAAATATTAAAGAACGTGTTAAGTATATTGCACTTTATGATTCAATGCCTAAACCTAATCGAAACAAGCGTATTGTTGCGTATATTGTATGTAGTATATCGCTTTTAATACAAGCACCGTTACTATCTGCACATGTTCAACAAGACAAATATGAAACAAATGTATCATATAAAAAATTAAATCAACTAGCTCCGTATTTCAAAGGATTTGATGGAAGTTTTGTGCTTTATAATGAACGGGAGCAAGCTTATTCTATTTATAATGAACCAGAAAGTAAACAACGATATTCACCTAATTCTACTTACAAAATTTATTTAGCGTTAATGGCATTCGACCAAAATTTACTCTCATTAAATCATACTGAACAACAATGGGATAAACATCAATATCCATTTAAAGAATGGAACCAAGATCAAAATTTAAATTCTTCAATGAAATATTCAGTAAATTGGTATTACGAAAATTTAAACAAACATTTAAGACAAGATGAGGTTAAATCTTATTTAGATCTAATTGAATATGGTAATGAAGAAATATCAGGGAATGAAAATTATTGGAATGAATCTTCATTAAAAATTTCTGCAATAGAACAGGTTAATTTGTTGAAAAATATGAAACAACATAACATGCATTTTGATAATAAGGCTATTGAAAAAGTTGAAAATAGTATGACTTTGAAACAAAAAGATACTTATAAATATGTAGGTAAAACTGGAACAGGAATCGTGAATCACAAAGAAGCAAATGGATGGTTCGTAGGTTATGTTGAAACGAAAGATAATACGTATTATTTTGCTACACATTTAAAAGGCGAAGACAATGCGAATGGCGAAAAAGCACAACAAATTTCTGAGCGTATTTTAAAAGAAATGGAGTTAATATAATGGATAATAAAACGTATGAAATATCATCTGCAGAATGGGAAGTTATGAATATCATTTGGATGAAAAAATATGCAAGTGCGAATAATATAATAGAAGAAATACAAATGCAAAAGGACTGGAGTCCAAAAACCATTCGTACACTTATAACGAGATTGTATAAAAAGGGATTTATAGATCGTAAAAAAGACAATAAAATTTTTCAATATTACTCTCTTGTAGAAGAAAGTGATATAAAATATAAAACATCTAAAAACTTTATCAATAAAGTATACAAAGGCGGTTTCAATTCACTTGTCTTAAACTTTGTAGAAAAAGAAGATCTATCACAAGATGAAATAGAAGAATTGAGAAATATATTGAATAAAAAATAAAATTGTTGTGTTTACAACAATACATAGAAAACAGAGGAAACAATCAAGTCGTTGAATATTTCCTCTGTTTTTTAGTTGAAAAAATTAACCGAAAGCCTGAATGCAAGTCTTGATTAAATCAATAATGCTTGTAATAACACCAGTGAAATCCATATGCATACCCTCTTTCTATTTAAGATACATTAAGTATAATATCAAACAAATAAAAAATGTTAAAAATTCCCTAATTGGCTATTTAGATTGCATAAATGTCAAAAATTTGAAAAACATACAACGACTTTGCATAAAAAATCGTCATATTGGAAATACGTAATTTATTGAAATAATAAAAAAAATAAAAGAACGAAGATGATAACCTAAGTGAGGTTTTAAGTTGTTCTAAGGTTTAATTTAATTTATGTTAAAATAGTTGGTATAAAAATACATGATAAACTATAAACTAAATTCAAAATAACTTATGGGGTAGGCAATTATGGAAAATATTTTAAATATAAATGATAATGAAAAAAGAGTGCTAAGGGAAATTTATAACCATCATAATATTTCGCGTACTCAAATATCTAAAAATCTTGAGATTAATAAGGCAACGATTTCTAGTATTTTGAATAAGTTAAAGTATAAATCTCTTGTTAATGAGGTTGGTGAGGGTGATAGCACGAAGAGTGGTGGTAGAAAACCTATTCTTCTGAAGGTTAATCATCTTTATGGTTATTTTATTTCTTTGGATTTAACTTATAGTTCTGTTGAAGTGATGTACAATTATTTTGATGGTAATGTCATTAAGCATGAATCTTATGATTTACCTGATGAAAAGGTTAGTAGTATATTAAGCATAATAAAAAAACATATTGATATTCAGGAGAAACTTGATACTTATAACGGACTATTAGGTGTGTCTGTTTCTATACATGGAGTTGTGGATAATGAGCAGCATGTGACATATTTACCATTCCATGAAACTGAAGGAATTTCAATTGCTAAGAAAATAAAAGAAATTACTAATGTTCCAGTCGTAGTTGAAAATGAAGCGAATCTTTCAGCGTTATATGAACGTAATTTTAATCATAATTTATCCTACAATAATCTTATTGCTTTAAGTATACATAAAGGTATTGGTGCTGGGCTTATTATTAATAATCAATTGTATCGTGGTGCAAATGGGGAAGCGGGTGAAATTGGAAAAACACTTGTCTCAAAAGTTAGCGATAATGTGGAGATCTTTCATAAGATTGAAGATATTTTTTCACAAGAAGCTTTACTGCATAATTTAAGTAATCAACTAAATGAGAAGATGACGCTTAGCAAATTAATTCAATTTTATAATGAAAAAAATCCAGTCGTAGTTGAAGAAATGGAACAATTTATAAATAAAATTGCTGTTTTAATACATAATTTAAACACCCAGTTTAATCCGAATGCAATTTACATTAACTGTCCATTGTTCAATGAAATGCCTGAAATATTAGAAGCAATTAAGAACCAGTTCAAACAATATTCACGTAACGAAATTCAAATAAAGTTAACATCTAATGTCAAATTTGCAACTTTGCTAGGTGGTACATTAGCAATTATCCAAAAAGTACTACAGATTAATGATATTTACTTAGATATAAAAGCATAAAAAACTAATTCAAATGAATAATCAAAGTTCGTAATTGTCTTTATAAAAAAATCCCTCAATCCGAATTGAATTTTCGGATTGAGGGATTTTTATAGTTCTATTGCAGAAGAAAACTATTTTAAAAATGCTGGTAAATGTTGATAGCCACCTCTAACGTTAACAATATTCGTAAATCCTTTATATTCTAATATTCCTACCGCTATTGAACTTCTAACACCTGATTGACAATGTACATAAATTAGGTCATTTTTATCGAAAGGTATATCTTCATTTAAAAGTTTACCGTGAGGAATATGAATTGCTTGTTTTAAATGACCTTTACGCCATTCATCATCATTACGAACATCTAATACATTATGTTCTTCACCAGTCATTTCAGAACTATGAATAGATGATGTGACGATATTTGTTTGTGGCAAACGGTAACTTTTTACATTTTCAAAACCAATTAATTGTAAAGCATGAATAGCTTGTTGAACGGTAGATTTATCGCCAATTAATTCAATATCTTAGTCATAATCTAAATACCAACCAATTTGATTTATAAAAGTTTTATTAAAAGGAATATTGATAGTTCCATGCATATGACCACCATGGAATGCTTCTTTACTTCGAAGATCAAAAGCAGTTTGTGTATTGCTTGAACTAGGGTAAACATTATATGGTTGGTACATTTGCATACCAAATTGATTTATTTTTTTCATTTGTGAAAAATGGTGTGGTGGAGCTGGCTGATTGAGTGTTAAAGTTTCGATAAATGAAGTTTCATCTTTAACATTAAAAGCCCAGTTGTTTATTTTCTCATAACCCAAAGTAGTTGTAGGTAATGAACCTAGCGCTTTACCACAAGGACTCCCTGCACCATGACCTGGCCAAATTTGAATATAGTCTGGTAATGTTGCAGCAAATTGTATGGACTGATACATTTGTTTTGCTCCGATTTTTGTAGAACCTTCAACATTTACAGCTTTTTCTAATAGATCTGGTCTACCTACATCACCAACAAAGATGAAGTCACCGCTAAATAATCCCATTGGTATACTGGAACCCCCACCTTCGTCAGTAAGTAAAAAACTAATACTCTCAGGGGTATGGCCTGGAGTGTGTAAGACTTCTAATTTAATCTTTCCTAAATAGATAATATCTTGATGCTTAACGAAATGTGTTTGTTTAGGCATATTTTTATAATTAAATTCATCTTTACCTTCATCAGATACGTATATACTTGCATTCAATTTATTTGCCACATCTCTAATACCTGAAGCAAAATCAGCATGAATATGTGTTTCTGCAGCTTTAGTAATTGTGAATCCTTCTTTATCTGCAACTTTTAAATATTTTGTTAAATCTCGTATAGGGTCAATAATCATTGCTTCTCCTGTACGTTGACATCCAATTAAATAAGATGCTTGTGAAAAATTGTCTTCATAAAATTGTTTGAAAAACAAAAAAAACTCCTTTTTAAAATAGATTTTATTGATTAGATAAATAAGTTATGATTTGCTTGCTCAGTATGTCCAATATAAGTACCTACGCCACCATAATCGACTTCATCTCTTAATTCTTCTTTTGAAATTCCCATAACATCCATACTCATGGTACAAGCAATTAACTTTATATCTTGATCGATTGCTTGATCGATAAGTGAGTATAAAGAATCAACATTTTTCTTGTTCATTACATAACGCATCATAATATTACCTAGTCCAAACATATTCATTTTTGATAATGGCATATGTATTGGATCCTTAGGTAACATAAGGTCAAACATTTTGGAAATACCTTTCTTTTTAACGCGAGTTGATTGCGCTTTTTTTAATGCGTTGAGGCCCCAAAAAGTAAAGAAAATAGTTACATCTTTACCTGCTGCTTTAGCGCCATTTGCGATGATCATTGCTGCTACTGCCTTATCTAACTCACCGCTAAATAAAACAATTGTTGTACCTGTAGCAGTGTCATTGATTTCAAATTCTTTTGGCTTTTCTTTTTGAATAATTGCATTAATTACATTTGCTTCTTCAGTAAGATTTACAAGGGTATTCCCTGTTTGTTTCGCCCAACTTTTAATATCACTATTGAAACCAGGATCTGTAACTGTTACCTCGATTTGCTCACCCGTTGAAATATTGTTAATTTCTTTACTGATATTAACAATAGGTCCAGGGCACTGAAGACCTCTAAAATCAAATTGTTTACGATTCTCTTTGATTTCAATATCTTTTTCTATTAAAGGAGCACTATTGAAGTTCTTTGCTTCATAATCTTTATATCCACCCTTTAAATTCACGACATCATAACCTTGTTTGGCTAAATAATCGCAAGCTTTAGTGCTTCGGTTACCGCTTTTACAATGTATATAATACGTTTTGTTGCTATTCTTATTGAATGATTTAATCTCTTCTACTGGGTGTAAAGTTGAACCGTTAATGTGTCCTAATTCATATTCTTCTTTTGTTCTAACATCAATCAATTGACCCATTTTTGCCAATTTTTCTAATTCTTCTTTGTTTAATGAATTAATGTGTACTTCTTTGTATTGTTCCATACTTACCTCCTATAAATACCTATGAGGGTATAATAAAACGGATAGAATCATTTGCCAAATACCTATAGGGGTATTTGACAATTTTGTTTTAATTTATTATTATTAACTTAATCAATTTATGTGGAGGAAATGAATATGACTTATGATAAAAAAATGATTAATCGTATAAATAGAATACAAGGTCAATTAAATGGTGTCGTAAAAATGATGGAAGAAGAAAAAGATTGCAAAGATATAATTACGCAACTTAGTGCATCTAAAGGTTCTATACAACGTTTAATGGGGATTATAATTAGTGAAAATTTAATAGAATGCGTTAAAACAGCAGAAGAAAATAATGAAAGTTCTCAAGAATTAATTAATGAAGCAGTTAATTTATTAGTTAAAAGTAAATAATGGATATAGCAAATATGACTATTATGTTGCTAATTGGCGTACTGGGTGGATTTATATCTGGATTAATAGGTATTGGGGGCGCAATTATTATTTACCCAGCTATTCTTATATTGCCACCATTAATAGGTATACCTGCGTATAGTGCATATATTGCTTCGGGACTTACCTCTAGTCAAGTATTTTTCAGTACACTTAGTGGATCATTAAATGCAAGAAAACAACCAGCTTTCTCTCCTAAACTTGTTATATATATGGGAGGGGGTATGTTGATTGGAAGCATGTTAGGGGCAATTTTAGCTAGTTTGTTTAATGCTACTTTTGTAAATACGGTATATGTAATAATCGCCATACTTGCTTTAATATTGATGTTTATTAAAGTTAAACCTACTACACAAGAGACGAAATCTAAACCTTTGCTATTTATTATAGTTGGATTTGGAATTGGTGTAATTTCGGGAATTGTGGGTGCAGGTGGAGCATTTATCATCATTCCTGTATTATTAGCATTATTTAAATTACCAATGAATACGGTAGTGAACAATAGCATAGCAATTGCTTTTATATCTTCAGTAGGGGCATTTTTTATAAAATTAATGCAAGGATATATACCAGTAGAAAGTGCAATTTTTTTGATAATTGAATGATGATCATTTTCTGAAAATATTATGTGGTCATATAATATAATGCCCATCATTTCACTAATCTCTTTTATTCTCTGAGTTATTTTGATATCTCCTGGAGAAGGTGTCGGATCTTATCAAGAGTAAATTATGAAAAAAATGGTTTAAATCAATGTTCTTACTTTAAGTACATGTGTTTAACGTAAATGATAATTAGTTAAATATAAAAAGGTTATCCCAATCAATAGGATAACCTCTTTATACTTTACTTTATGGTTTGGATTCGCCACTTCAAAGAAGAAATGAAATCAGAGCATTGAATGTTCCATTTTCAAACAATATATAAATACCTAGCCCAATGAATACAATTGGTACAATCCAACGTTCATATTTCTCAATTGTTTCCGATATAAAATCGAAGGAAGCTAGACGGTAACTGACATAGCACAAAACTCCAACCATAATTAGAAAGACAATAGTGACAATAAAGATTTCAGACATACTTAAGGTCGTGAAGTACGGTATATAAATGGAAAAGTCATCCGCACTGGAAGCCAATACGATGAAAATCATCGTCAAAAATAACTGATTAAATTTTCCAGAGGAGAATAAAGATAAAATGCTACTTTCATCTTCATCCTCTTCTCCTTTAATCCATATTTTCACGCCTAGGTAAAGTGGTAAAAGTCCAAGTAGTCCGATAACCCATTGCTGAGGAATTAAATTTACAACCCCCTGTGCAACTAAAAGACTTGCTCCTATCACAATTGCAGTCCCTATATATTGTCCTATCCAAATATGTTTTACCTGACCTTTTTTTACTTGCGAAAACAAAAGAATTAATATGACGAGATAATCAATTCCTGTTGCTACATATACCGCAGTAGCCGTCAGTATCGTCGCGATCATTTTATCATCTCCAAATATTTTAGGGATAGGACTTTTCTTCAAAATGAAAAGTCCTTCCGTAAATTGCACACATATAGTACCTATTTATCCTTCACTCTCATCAGTCGCAAACTATTTAATGCTACCAAAATAGTGGCTCCCATATCGGAAAGAATCGCAATCCAAAGGGTTAGCCAGCCTGGAATAACCAATAGTAAGGCAATTATCTTAATTCCGATGGCAAACGTGATGTTCGCTTTGATGATATTTAGCGTTTTCCTGCTAAGTCTTACTGCAAATGGAAGCTTACTTAAATCATCTCCCATTAATGCAATATCAGCTGTCTCGATGGCAGTATCTGTTCCAGCACCGCCCATTGCAATGCCAACAGTGGATGCAGCAAGTGCAGGAGCATCATTGACGCCATCGCCAATCATAGCTACATTACCATGCTCGGCTTTCATTTTTTTAATATAGTCCAACTTATCCTGTGGCAACAATTCGGACTGAATATCAGAAACGCCTACATGAGCACCGATTGCTTCTGCGGTACCTTGATTATCACCTGTCAGCATAATTGTTTGCTTGATTCCTAACTGATGAAGTTTTAGAATCACATTTTTACTTGTTTCGCGGACCTCATCTGCTACAGCAATCACGCCGAGGATTGTTTGGTCCGTTCCAATAATCATGGCCGTTTTCCCTTGGTTTTGTAAAACTTTCACTTTATTTTCAAACTCAAGGCTAAAATCGGAAACATTTAATTCTTTAAAAAGCCTTGGACTGCCAATGTAATAGGTTGTTCCATCTATATTCCCTTGAATGCCCCGACCTGTAATAGAAGTGAAGTCCTTCACTCTAACATCGGAATAAGTAATATTATCTTGCTCTGCTTTCTTCATTATTGCTGAAGCAAGTGGATGTTGTGATCGATATTCTAAAGCTGTAATAATGGAAAACAGCTCTTTTTCTTCCACTTGATCATTTAACACTTTAAAATCTGTTACCACTGGTACACCTTTTGTCAGTGTTCCTGTTTTATCAAATGCGATTGCCTTAATGGCTCCTAATTCCTCTAGATAGACACCGCCTTTAATCAACACACCTTTTTTAGCTGCATTTCCAATTGCCGAGACAATCGAGATTGGAGTAGTAATAACTAATGCACACGGACATCCAACTACAAGTACCGCTAATCCTTGATAAACCCAAGTATCCCAACTTCCACCAAAGAATAAAGGTGGAACGACTGCAACGAGCGCCGCAATAACCATAATGATCGGCGTATAATATTTCGCAAATTTATCTACGAATGCTTGCGCTGGAGCGCGCTCCCCTTGTGCTTCCTCAACCAGATGAATAATCTTGGAGATAGTTGTATCCTCTACGTATTTGGTGATTTTTACTTCAAGTAGTCCCTCTTCGTTAAGCGTGCCTGCAAATACTTCATCATCTACCGTTTTGGCAACAGGGACAGATTCTCCTGTTATAGCAGCCTGGTTGACAGCCGACACACCATTTATAATGATCCCATCCATGGCAATTTTCTCCCCTGGTTTGACGATCATAATATCACCCACGGCAATATCGTCCACATGGATCATTATTTCCTGACCATTCCGCCTAACAAGTGCTTCTTTTGGGGCAATATCCATCAATGAACGAATGGACTGTCTTGCTCTATCCATAGAAAAACGTTCAAGTGCTTCACTGATTGCAAAGAGAATGACAACAATGGATGCCTCTGCCCATTCACCAATGATGGCAGCTCCAATAACTGCAACGGTCATCAGGGTTTTCATGTCGAAATCAAAGCGTATCAAATTTTGAAAACCAACTTTAAATAGTGAATATCCGCCAATTACAATCGAACTTACAAATAACATGGACGTTACAAGGTTATCTTCTCCATTTACAAAGTGAGAAAGGTAACCAAAAGCAATCAGTAATGTGGCAAACAGCAATGTGCTGTGTTTTTTATAAAACGGTATTTTCTCTTCTTTAGGAGCCTTAGTGTCTTCTTTGACCGCTTGTATCGATGGATTCGCCAGTTTTTCAGGAATTACCTTAAGATTCTCGAAAGCACCTGCTTTTTCAAGCTCTTCAACCGATGCGTTTCCATATACATCAATTTTAGAAGCGCCAAAGTTCACTTTTGCATCCTGAACTCCAGCTAGTTGTTTTACATTTTTTTCAAACTTCCCAGCACAGTTTGCGCAAGAAAATCCCTCCACACGGTAAACATTTTTATCTTCTGTTACCACTGGTTCGACCCTTCTTCTAGCCTTCTCTGGTGCCACTTTAAGATTCTCGAAAGCACCAGCCTTTTCCAGATCTTCAACGGTTGCACTGCCAAAGACATCAATTTTGGAAGCTCCGAAATTGACTTTAGCATCATGCACCCCTGATAGTTCTTTTACATTTTTTTCAAACTTCCCAGCACAATTCGCACACGAGAAACCCTCCACACGGTAAACCTGTTTATCTTCTGTTACCACTGGTTCGACCCTTCTTCTAGCCTTCTCTGGTGCCACTTTAAGATTCTCGAAAGCACCAGCCTTTTCCAGATCT
>NZ_JAJNIR010000051.1:0-12399 GCF_022385935.1 Mammaliicoccus sp. J-M41
AGTTTAATCATGATTTTAGTGGAAATTATTAATCTATACAAAAAAACAAACTGAACTTATAAATTTAAGTTCAGTTTGTCCACAGTCTGAACTGAGACATGAGGACATGTCTCAGTTTTTTTATTTTGGGGAAAATGAGGTGATGATGAGTTGTTTTTGGTGTTCAATGTTGCAAGTGAGGGCCGACTAGCAATGTTCAGGCGTTCAATGTTGCTAGTGAGAGTCGACTAGCAATGTTCAGGCGTTCAATGTTGCAAGACAGAGCAAACAAGATAAATACAGCCCCTCTATTTATCAAGACTAACCAAACAAGATAAATTCATCTCCATTTTTTATAAATACACTACACTTTTCTTACCAACCTCCCGCACATTCCTAAAACTCCCTCCATCTCCTCCACACTCATCTAAAATGAATATGAATGAATATTGATTTCTAGGGCTTATCGTCTAAATAGTAAGAACTTTTTGAAATTATCAGTTTTCTCTCTTTACATCAATATTCTTTGTATGTATAATGAATGCATACCAATTGAATATGTTTTTGATGAGGCGCATCAATCATTAGTAACTCCCCCTATTGGACTGCAATCTTAAAGGAGTGAAAGGGTGCGATGCCGAAACATTATATTTTTGCAGAAATATGGTGTTGGACATTTAGGTTAAGAGCTAGTTGTCTGTCATTATCTTAAGAATAATGGAGTGCATCACTTGTATATATAAATTAAAACAAGTTCGAATGCCGAACTTGTTTTTTTATTTATATTACAGCGTTCGTCTCCGATTTATAGGAGGAATTATTTTGAGTCAGAGTGTTTTAAAATTTGGCGGTACGTCCGTTGGTGATTTTGACAAAATTAAAAATATCGCACATATGTTGAAATCACGTGTTGATAATGGAGAACAATTAGTAGTGGTTGTAAGTGCTATGGGTAAGACGACAGATTCTTTACTTGAAAATATTAGCTCACTTACGACGCAACCTAAAGATGAGCATTTAGCGATGCTTTTAACAACGGGTGAACAACAAACCATTTCATACTTATCAATGGTATTGAATGATATTGGTGTTCAAACGAAAGCAATGACAGGATATCAAGCTGGTATCAAGACAGTTGGTCATCATTTGAAAAGTAAAATTGCTGAAATTGATGCACTACGTTTTGAAGAAGCTTTTGAAACAAATGACATTCTTGTCGTTGCAGGATTTCAAGGTGTAAATGATCATCTAGAAATTACAACTTTAGGACGCGGCGGTTCTGATACAACTGCAGTAGCCATTGCAGCAAGTATAGATACATCTTGTGAAATATATACAGATGTTGACGGTGTATATGGAACAGACCCTAGAATTTATAAAGAAGCAAAGTTACTCAATGAAGTTTCATATGAAGAAATGATGGAAATGAGTGCTTTAGGTGCTGGCGTATTAGAATCTAGAAGTGTCGAAATTGCAAAAAATTATAACATACCATTATATCTTGGTAGAACATTATCAAACGTGAAAGGAACATGGATTATGCCACAAACAGAGATATTAGAGAAAAAAGCAGTTACAGGAGTCGCACTAGATACACATATGATTCATGTTACTTTAACTTATCCGATGCAAAATTTTGCATTATTACAGAAATTATTTGATTCATTAGAAGAACAATCAATGAATGTTGATATGATATCTCAAATTGAAAATCAACAAGGATTACAGCTTTCGTTTACGATTAAAGATTCAGACGTATATCAAATCGAACAAATCATTGAACAACTTACTGAGGAATACCCTCACTTACGTTACAAAATGAGAGATAACTACGCTAAACTTTCAGTGATCGGAACTGGCATGAGAGATATGTCAGGAATAGCTTCTAAAGCATTCCGTACTTTAATTAGTCATGACATCAACTTCTATCAAACAACAACTTCTGAGATTAGTATTTCTTATGTTGTTGATCGTGAATTAGGAGAAACTGCCGTTCGAACTTTAAGTGAAGCATTTAATATATAATGAATGATGGAGTGAACAAAATGACAAAATTAGCAGTTGTAGGCGCAACAGGTTTAGTAGGAGAAAAAGTATTAGAAGTATTAGATCGAAAAAATGTACCATTTGATGAACTAGTATTATTTTCATCACCTAGATCAGCAGGTAAACAAATCGAATTCCAAGGGAAAACTTATACTGTTGAAGCATTGACAGAAGAGAAAACAGATGGCAATTTCGATTACGTTATTATGAGTGCTGGTGGCGGTACAAGCGAGAAATTCGCCCCACTATTTGAAAAACATGGTGCAATTGTAATCGATAATTCAAGTCAATGGCGTATGCATGAAGATATTGATTTAATCGTTCCAGAAGTGAATGTACCTAAATTAAATCGTAAAATTATTGCAAACCCTAACTGTTCAACAATTCAATCAGTTGTACCTTTAAAACCTTTATTAGATCAATTTGGATTGAAACGTGTTGCTTATACAACATATCAAGCTGTATCAGGATCTGGTTTAGCTGGTCGTGAAGATTTAGCTAATGGTGAAAAAGGAGAAGCACCAAAGAACTACCCTCACCCAATTTATAATAATGTGTTACCACATATAGATGTATTTTTAGAAGATGGTTATACAAAAGAAGAACAAAAAATGATCGATGAAACTAGAAAAATCTTAGATCAACCTTCTTTAAATGTAACAGCAACTTGTGTACGTGTACCTGTCCAAGATAGCCACAGTGTGCATATAAACGTAACTTTAGATAAAGAAGCGACTGTTGAAGATATTCGTAACTTATTTAATGAAGATGACCGTGTTGTCTTAGTAGATAACGTAGAAAATAATGAATATCCATTAGCGATTCATTCTACTGGTAAAGATGAAGTATTCGTTGGAAGAATTCGTAAAGATGATTCTTTAGACAATACATTCCACATCTGGTGTACTTCAGATAATTTATTAAAAGGTGCAAGTTTAAATGCCGTTCAAGTGCTAGAACAAGTATTAGAATTAAATAAAAAATAACGAGGAGTGTTCAGTATGTCACATATTTTTAACGGTGTGGGCGTTGCCCTTACGACACCATTCACAAATGAGGATGTAGACTACGAAGCCTTTGAAAATCATATAGATTTTTTAATAGAAAATGGTGTTAAAAGTATTATTATTAACGGAACAACAGCAGAAAATCCTACCCTTACAACAGAAGAAAGAAATACATTATTAGAATGTGGGATTAAAAAAGTAAATGGTCGTGTTCCAGTTATAGCAGGTACAGGTACAAACAATACGCAAGCTTCTATCGATGCTTCCATAAAAGCTAAAGAATTAGGTGCTGATGCAATTATGTTAATCACACCTTATTACAACAAGACGAGTCAACGTGGATTAATCGCGCATTTTACAAAAATTGCGGATGAAGTTGCATTACCTGTTGTACTTTATAATGTCCCATCAAGAACAAATATGACGATAGATATTGAAACGGTGCTTAAACTAAGTGAAAATCCATACATCGTAGCTTTAAAAGATGCGACTGGTGATTTAGAATATGCAAAAACTTTAAAACAACAATTACCAAGTGACTTTGCATTATATAGTGGTAATGATGACAATATGTTGGATTACTATCAATTAGGTGGAGCGGGATTAATTTCAGTTGTAGCAAATGCTATACCACAAGAAACACAACAATTATATGATTATGTCGTTAATGATCAATTAGAACAAGCAAACACTTTACATCGTGATATTACCGAATTACTTGATCACTTAAGTGTAGATGTTAATCCAGTGCCGATTAAGTTATTAACGTCTGAATTAGGTTTCGGTCGTTATGAAGTAAGATTACCGCTTGTTACATTGGAAGAACAAGAAAGAAACGTTTTAAGTGAAGCATTTACTAAGTTTAAAGATGGTGTAAAACAATGAAGATATTATTAATCGGATATGGCGCAATGAATGAACGCGTCGCAAGATTAGCAGAAGAAAGAGATAACGAAATTGTTGGTGTTGTCGTGAAGGATTCAACGAAATTATATCCCTACCCTGCTTTTGAATCTATTTCAGAAGCACCAGAAGCGGATGTGGCGATAGACTTTTCAAATCCTGAATTATTATTGCCATTATTAGAAGAAGACTTTACATTACCTTTAGTTATCGCAACAACTGGTGAAAAAGAACAAATCATAGAAAAGTTAAAAGAAAAATCTCAGAACATGCCTGTATTTTTCAGCGCAAATATGAGCTATGGCGTGCATATACTCAAAGAAATTATTCAATATGCAGTACCATTATTAGAAGACTTTGATATTGAAATGTTAGAAAAGCATCATAATAAGAAAGTCGATGCACCAAGTGGTACACTCGTTCAATTATATGATGCGATTAAAGAAAAAAGAGCACAATCTGTACCAGTTTATGACAGACATGAATCATCTACTAAACGTGAACCTGCAGAAATTGGCATTAGTTCACAACGTGGTGGTACAATTGTTGGAGAACATCAAGTATTATTTGCTGGCCATGACGAAACGATTGAAATTACACATCGTGCGCAGTCTAAAGATATCTTCGCTAATGGCGCAATTAATGTAGCAGATGTTCTAGTCAATAAAGAAAACGGATATTACACATACAATAATTTAAATGAGGAGAGAATTTAACATGGTTAAAGATTTTACGGCAGAAGAAATTATACAATATATTAGTGAGGCAGAGAAAGTAACGCCTTTAAAGGTTTATGTAAACGGCACATTTGAAAATGTTGAATTCCCAGAGTCATTTAAAGTATTTGGTTCTGAAACATCTAAAACAATTTTCTGTGATGCTAAAGATTGGAAGAGCTTTTATGAAGCAAATCAGTCAGCTATTACAGATGTAGAAATTGAACATGATCGTCGCAATTCAGCAATTCCATTAAAAGACTTAACAAATACAAATGCAAGAATCGAACCAGGTGCTTTCATTAGAGAACATGCAGTTATTGAAGACGGTGCTGTTGTGATGATGGGTGCTACAATCAATATCGGTGCTGTTGTTGGTGAAGGTACAATGGTAGATATGAACGCTACTTTAGGTGGACGTGCAACAACTGGTAAAAATGTACACGTTGGTGCTGGATCAGTATTAGCGGGTGTTATCGAACCACCAAGTGCATCACCTGTTGTGATTGAAGATGACGTATTAATCGGTGCAAATGCTGTTATCCTTGAAGGCGTTAGAGTCGGCAAAGGTGCAATCGTTGCAGCTGGCGCTATCGTAACTAAAGATGTTCCGGCTGGCGCAGTAGTAGCTGGTACACCTGCTAAAGTTATTAAACAATCAGCAGATGTTCAAGATGGTAAAAAAGAAATTGTATCTGCATTACGTAATTTAAATCAATAATATCATTTTAGTCGGGGCGGGACTGCGATATCATTTTCCTTAAATGAAATTTCTATCCCGCTCCCTCTTTCTATACATAATACAAAGGACTGAGTTAAATGTCTGAATTAGAATTTGTGAAAAATACAAGAAGATACTTACATCAACACCCAGAGTTAAGTATGCAAGAATATGAGACAACTGCGTATATTGAAGACTTCTTAAAACAATTAAATATTCCTTACGAACGCCCTATTCAAACGGGTGTCATTGGTTATTTAGAAGGCAATTCGAATCATACAATTGCGTATCGAGCGGATATCGATGCCTTACCTATTCAAGAAGTAAACGATGTACCTTATAAAAGTACGGTTGATCAAGTTATGCATGCATGTGGTCATGATGGTCATACGACAGCGTTAATGCTTTTTACACAACGTTGTAAAGCTTTATACGATAAAGGTGAATTGCCACATAATGTCGTATTTATATTCCAACCTTCCGAAGAAACTGAAGCGGGTGCAAATCAATTAATCCAATCAAACGTGTTTGATAAATATAATATAGAGAAAATTTATGGCGTACACATTATGCCATTTGAAGATGTTGGCACAGTAGCTTTTAAAAACGATGAAATTACAGCTAGTGCAACAGAATATCGATTTTATTTAAAAGGAAGCTCAAGTCATGTTGCCAGCAAAGAAGATGGTAAAGCAGCATCAGAAGCGATGATGCATGTACTATCTCAAGTTACACAAATTCAGCAATTTCATTTAAATGGTTTAAATCGCAATATTGTACATGTTGGACAATTCAATGTTGGTGAAGCCATAAATACCGTTCCAGAGAATGGATACTTAGAAGGTACGATTCGTACATATGATACGAATGATCTTGAAATTGTTAAAAATCAAATGCAAAAAATCGCTGAAAGTGTTGAATTGTTATTTGGTGTTACATGTACAGTTGATTTTGCTGAAGGATATCCACCTACTACCAATGATGCACAATTATATGATGGCGTTAAAAAAGCTTTAACGAGCCTCGACTTAACATTACTTGAACTTGAAAAGCCTTATTTATTTGGCGAAGACTTTAGTTTCTATCGTCAATTAGCACCAAGTTATTTTGTCTTTTTTGGAACGCGTAATCTTGAAAAAGATTATATTTATGGTCTACATACAAATAGACTCAATTTCGATGAAGAAGTATTGATCAGTGTCGCTGATTACTATACAGCACTATTAAATCAAGGAGCGGACAAATAATGGTAGCACGTATTACGATTGATGAACAAAATTTTATAAAAAATGCTAAAAATGTTATTAAAGATAACAAAGTTATGGCTGTCGTGAAAAACGATGCTTATCATTTTGGACTAGAATTCGCAGTAAAATCCTTTATTCAGGCAGGTATTCAAACATTCAGTACGACATCACTTCATGAAGCGGTAAGAATTCGTGAAATAGATAAACAAGTGAATATCTTTTTGATGAATCCATCTATCGAATTTGAAACATTAAAGGCACATAACATCGCGATGACGTTACCTTCATTGACGTTCTATCATGAACATGTAGAAGATTTAGCAGGCGTTAAATTACATTTAGAACTTGAAAATCTACTGCACCGTTCTGGTTTGAAAGATCAAGATGAAATGTTGCAAGTGCTCAAACATAATGAAAACTTACCTATTGCAGAGCAAGCGATTATCGAAGGTATTTGGACACATTTCGGATATGCAGATGAATTTGGTGGCGATGAATATGAAACAGAAAGACAAGCTTGGATTGATTGCTTATCATTTATATTAGACCAAGGTTATGCCTTCAAATTTATTCACGCACAAAATAGTGCAAGTTATGTAAGAGAAGACGGATTGTTCAATCAACATACGCATGCGCGTCTTGGTATTATACTTTATGGGTCAAGACCTTATAGTACCCTCCCTACTACACTTACAGATCAGAACTTTACTGTCACAGCTAATGTAATCCAAGTTCGCCCTATTAAAAAAGGAGAAACTTGTGGATACAGTTTCCAATATACAGCTGATAAAGATTGTAACATTGCTGTAGTTGATATTGGCTATGGAGACGGTATACTTAAGACAAGAGCGAAACATGATGCACTTATTAATCAACAACGCTATCCAATTAGAGGGTTGATGATGAGTCACATGTTCGTTGAAGTAGATGATACAATCCAAAGTGGTGATGAAGTCGTTATGTATAGTAACGATATAAGGATTGATGAATTTACATTTAAAGGTGTTGGTGCAAATTCTGAGCAAATCAGTGCATTAAACCATCATTCATTAATAAAGGAGATTAGATAATGACAGTTAAATATAATGACCAAGGTGTTCTTACAATGGGCAATGTATCATTACAAACGATAGCTGCAAGTTTTGGTACCCCTACTATCGTATATGATGAGGAACAAATTAGAACACAATGTAGAAGATTCCATGAAGCATTTAAAGAAAGTGGCTTATCATATAATATCTCTTATGCTTCTAAAGCATTTAGTAGTATTCAATTGTTTAAATTGATGGCAGAAGAAGAAATGGGTCTAGATGTCGTATCTGAAGGTGAATTATATACAGCTTTAGCAAGTGGATTTGACCCAAGTAAAATTCATTTTCATGGTAACAATAAGACGAATGAAGAAATTGAATATGCGATTGAAAGTGGCGTTGAATATTTCGTCATTGATTCATTAGATGAAATTACACGTATTAATCGATTAGCTTCTAAGCCTATTAAAGCTGTATTAAGAGTTAATCCTGGCGTTGAAGCACATACACATGAATTTATACAAACTGGTCAAGAAGATAGTAAATTTGGCTTGTCTATTAAACACGGTACGGCACTTGAAGGTGTTCGTGCTTTACAAGCATCAGATAAAATAGACTATAAAGGTATTCACTTCCATATTGGATCACAAATTTTTGAAGCTGATGGTACAATCAACACCATCCAAATTGTATTTGAATGGTTAAAAGAACATGATATTGAGATTGATATATTAAATTTAGGTGGCGGTTTTAGCATTAAATATACTGAAGCGGATAAAAGTTACCCTATTGAAGATGGTATTAAATTGATTACAGATGCCATTAAAGAAAATAGTCAAAAATATGATATGGTTATTCCAGAGATTTCTATAGAGCCAGGACGTTCAATTGTTGGTGAAGCGGGTGTTACGTTGTATCAAGTAGGAACAATCAAAGAGATTCCTAATGTTAATACGTATGTATCGATTGATGGCGGTATGAGTGATCATATTAGAACGGCACTTTATGATGCACAATATGAAGCGTTGTTAGTGAATAGAAATGATGTAGATACACATGAAGTCACAATCGCTGGTAAGTTATGTGAATCAGGTGACTTAATCGGTAGAGATATGAAACTTCCTAAATCTACGAAAATCGGTGATTATATTGCTTTATTATCTACAGGTGCTTACCACTACTCTATGAGTTCAAATTATAATCAAATGCTTAAACCTTCAGTTCTATTTGTTAAAGATGGAAAAGCGAGAGAAGTTATTAAAAGACAAACATTAAAACAATTGATTATGAACGACGTAAAATAATAAGCTGAAATCTTAAAATTTATTATTAAATAATAACAATATGATAACGCAAAAAGAAACCCTAACAATGTTAGGGTTTCTTTTTAGTCGTTCAAATTCATATATATTATAGTTTTACAACGTTTGCAGCTTGTGGGCCACGGTCGCCTTCAACTACTTCGAATTCTACTGCTTGACCTTCTTCTAAAGATTTGTAACCTTCTTGGTTAATTGCTGAGAAATGTACGAATACGTCATTTTCTCCTTCAATTTCGATGAAGCCAAATCCTTTTTCTGCGTTAAACCATTTAACTGTACCTTGTTTCATAATTGTGAAACCTCCAAGACTAAAATTCAATATGCGATATTCGCATATTACAAAAAACACAATTAATTAATAATGTTATTTGCAATATGGAATAACGATATTGCTATTTCTTATTATACGTCACAGAATATTCAAATGCAATACCATTTAAGATATTTTCAGAATTTATTATTTTGGTAATGGCGTATAAATTGAATTGTCATTTAATATAAGAATACTATAAAATATTTGCATATCTTCTTCGCAGTCTTCGCAATACGAAAGATCACAATTATTATAGAAAGCATGTATATTATGTTTACCTACAAGTTCATTCGTAAACTTCGTTTGATACTGATTAAGTAAATTCTGATATTGGCTGACCATTTCATCATAGTCCTGACATTCAATTTCTTTAATGATATAGTCTTTCCAATCGTCAAACAGCCACCATCCCTCATAATCTGTTCGGATTGTTACGATTTTATACATCTTAAAATCTCCCCTATTTAGAAAATTGCCCTAGAGTTAATTTAAATCTTATTGAATATTAAATCAAGAAAATAGCTTGTGGATTTGTTTCTAATTATTAGTTTTTTTACACTGAACCCTTTATAATAAAGATATGAGGTGATAAATATGAACGGAAAACATATTAAAGTTTTTGGACGTGTACAAGGTGTTGGGTTTAGATTTTTCACTGCTCAACTCGCTAAGAAACATAAAATAGTTGGTACCGTTGAAAATGTCAGCGATTATGTAGAAATATACGCAAGTGGTGACGAAGATCAATTAGAACAATTTATTAATGGTGTTATCCAGGGAGTAGCGCCAGCTTCAGTTGTAGAAAATTATACAATCGAAGATACCACTTTAGACGAAAAAACAAAGCATTTCAAAACGTTATAAATTAGGAAGATGACAATGAAATATAATTTATCATATGTATTAGGTGCATTATTAGCAGTGCCTATATCATTTATTGCTTTTTTATTTAGTGTTTTTCAATTAGATTTAAATTTTCTTATAGATATGGCTGTATTTGCAGGCACTTACGTTATTAGCTTTTTACCCATACAATGGTATAGTTCACGACGGTATTTAAAAGAAATGGGTTTAACGCGTCGAGAATTCCATTTTATTAGAAAACAATTAAACGAAGCGCAGCCTAAATTGAAAAGACTTTATAAAAACTATATGCGTATTAGATCGTATAAAGAATTCAAGAACTTAAACGAAGTCGCTAAATTGGCACGTACAATTTATAACACGGTTAAACAGTCACCTGAGAAATTTTATAAAGTAGAAAGCTTCTTCTACTCTCACTTAGACAATACTGTGAATTTAATTGATAATTACACAATTTTACAACGTATGCCAAATAAATCTAAAGAAGAAAAAGCTAAACTTAAACAAACAAAGCTCACGATTGATGAAATCAAACGAACACTCGTTGCCGATTTAAAAGAGTTAAATGAATCGAGTTATCATCAATTAGATATTGAAATGGAACTTGCTGATATTGCTAAACAAAGAAATAGCTATAGAAAAGGCATTCCAGAATCAACGAAAGAAAAAGTAAATTTAACAAAAACTCATAAAAAATATGAATATGAAATGGAGCGTAACAATGACTGAAACGAATAAGAACTTATTTGACGACCTTATTGATGACCCATTTAAAGATTCATCAGAAGCGTTAACACCACAAACTTCAGAAATTACAGAACAGCAAACCCCTTCTGATGTCACATCAACTTACGAAAAGACATTCTCTGATGAAGATCAACGAAGAATTGATGAAATTGCTAAGCAGATTAAACCATTAGATAATGATGGTCTTCTACTCTATGGTCAACAAGCTCAAAATAAATTATCACAGTTCTCACATCAAATGCTGACACAAGTACAATCTAAAGATGTAGGCCCTATTGGTAATTCATTAAGAAACTTAATGAATAAATTAAAAGAAGTCAATCCAGATGAATTACAAAAACAAAATCAATCTAGATTGAAACGTATTTTTAGAAGAGCTGAACGTTCTGTAAATGAAATGTTTAGTAAATATCAATCTGTTGGTGCACAAGTCGATCGTATATCTGTAGAATTGCAGAAATCACAAAATATGCTGATGAAAGATGTTGGTTTATTAGATCAATTATATGAAGAAAATAAAGCTTACTTTGATGCATTAAATATTTATATCGCCGCAGCAGAAAAGAAACGCGACGAGTTGAAACAACATAATCTTGTTGATTTAGAACAAAAAGTTAAAGCATCTAATAACCAAATGGATGTACAAGAACTGGCAGATTTACAACAATATATTAACAGACTAGAAAAAAGAATTTATGACTTACAACTTTCTAGACAAATTACATTACAATCTGCCCCACAAATTAGAATGATACAAAATATTAACCAAACTCTAGCAGAAAAAATTCAAAGTTCAATTTTAACGAGTATCCCATTATGGAAGAACCAAATGGCAATCGCGTTAACACTTTTAAGACAGCAAGGCGCTTCAGAAGCTCAGAAAAAAGTAACAGATACAACAAATGAATTATTATTGAAGAACTCTGAAATGTTGAAACAGAATGCGATTAGAACAGCTGAAGAAAATGAACGAGGCATCGTTGATATCGAAACATTGAAGACGACTCAAACTAATATAGTAGATACAATTCAAGAAACATTACGCATACAAGAAGACGGCACACGTAAACGTCAGCAAGCAGAACAAGAATTGCAAAGCTTAGAACAAGACTTAAAAACAAAATTATTACAACTCAAAGACGAACAGCAGCAATTAAGAAACACATTTAAATCATAAATAATAGACCCCACCAACAAACTTTGCATTTGTTGGTGGGATTTTTGTTGTGAGGATTTGAGTTATGAGAGTATTCGAGGTGTGCGTTGTGAAGGCTTAGTTAAGTGAATAGACCTTCTGAGTCATGGCTCAAGTGCAGAATAAAGCCAAGAGATTGCCCAAGTTATGGCATAAGTGTTGAATAAAGCCAAGAGATGGACCAAGTCATGGCTTAAGTGTTGAATAAAGCCAAGAGTGTACTGAACCCAAAAATCTAAACCTTAATTAGTATATTATTTCAAAGGTTTGTCTCCTGTAATTTTTGGGAGATAAGCCTTTTAATTTTG
>NZ_JAJNIR010000052.1:0-10169 GCF_022385935.1 Mammaliicoccus sp. J-M41
TTCATAGAAAAAACACCTCCGTATAAATTCATTTTAATATGAATTCAACGAAAGTGTTTTTATTTTACTCCCACATCATGGGGTTAGTGCATAATATAGTCCACTTTTTATATTTAAAGTGTCTGCTTTTAGGGGAGTGTATCAAAGTTGGGAATGGTTATTTTTTTGTAATAATTTAGTGCTCATAGCACAAATTAAAGAGTATTTAATATAATTTGGTTAAAGTATAAGAAGCAGGTGATTAACAATGAAAGTGATTCATACTAATGACATCAATAAACAAGTACTCATCGATTTGTATATTGATAACTGGGGTGATGATGAAATGGTTGTCTCTTCAGGAACATATCAATTATCAGATTTACCAGGATTTGTTGCGTACGATGAAGCGGAAATAATTGGTGTGATTACATATATAATAAGAAATGATCAAATAGAAATTATTTCATTGGATAGTTTTAGGGAGAATGTAGGAATAGGAAGTCAATTGTTGAAAAAGTTAGAAGAAATATCTGAGGAAAAGGATATAACAAACATTTCAGTCATAACAACAAATGATAACTTAAATGCTTTGAAGTTCTATCAAAAAAGAGGATATAACATCAGAAAAGTTATTCCAAATGCAGTAGAAAAAGCAAGAAAACAAAAGCCATCCATTCCACAATTTGCAGAAAACGGAATTCCAATTCGAGATGAAATAGTGTTGGAGAAATATTTGTAGAGAATTGAAAAGTCTAGAACAATGATGTCCTAGACTCTTCCCTACGCCTCTATGATATATCTATATATTTCGTCTTTTACAGGTGATTCCATAGATAATGTCATTGTGACGATATTTTGTTGTTTCGCATTTGGCATGATTGTTTGTTCTGCTGAATCTTTAATGTAGTGGGCTTTTCCCAGGTAATAAAATTCTTTTCCGTCTGCCACGTCTTCTTTCTTTACAAAGATATACATGTCTATATTATTTTTTTGATGTGCTAAGATTTTTTGGACTTCTTTTGATTCTAATGTACGATTACTTCTTGTAAACCATTTGAGTTCGTCGGGACTTAGGAATTCATCTTCGTACTTTGTATTATCACTGATATCATCTTGTTTATGATATGTAATGAAAATTGGTAAAGTATTATTTCCGAATTTATAGCCGTTTATTGTTCCGGACTCATCAGATTTCCAGTTTAGTAATTTAACGAAGTCTTTTCTTGTATATTTGTTATATAGTAGTAAGCCGTTTTGGTTACCGTGATGTACCATGTTATTGTATTTAGCTAATTCAATAATGTCATCAACGTATGTTTTGAATACTGTTTTTTCTAGTGCTGATGAAAATGTATCGGTCAGTCTAACCTCATCATCGATTATGTTGATAATAGGGCTACCATACGTTTTGTTTATTGTAACGCTAAAGAAACGATGGTCTAAAATTTTCAAGGTTGTCTGAATGTCATCGTTTGTAACGTTTGAATCAATTTGTTGTGCGATTGGTAGTAGCTCATGTATTTTATGAGGTCTTCTAATAATAGCTTCTAAAATTGTATAATCAACGTTTTTTAAGCCTGGTGCGATTTCTCGAGACAAGAACGTTAAGTTGAGACTTTCATTTTTAGTTAATGTGTCTTCAGTTTTCTTGAATCTGACTATGAATTCATGATAGTTATTATAAGTACTGTCACTAGAATATATCACGCTAGGATCTATAGAATTCTGTCTAATGAAATCCATTAATAATGGCGTTCGACCAATTCTTTGTTCAACTTCATTAAATGCCTGTTTAATGTGAGCTGCTGAACTCAAGTTGACTTGTTTCAGTGAATCATATATTTGTTTCTTAGCTACTTCTTCAAAGTTGATAGTAGAAACACCTGTTAATGCAGTATTATCCGCTATAAATCTTCTGTAATTATCTTTATTTTGTGATTGATCACCAGATAATGCGACTGGAATGAGGTAGTTTTTCTTATAGTTACCTATAAAATCAATAACCGTTAAATATTCTTTGTTTTCTGCTTTTCTTAAGCCTCTACCAAGCTGTTGAATAAAGATAATACTTGATTCTGTTTCCCTTAACATGACAATCTGATTTACAGGTGCGATATCAATACCTTCGTTAAATAAGTTAACGGTAATAATGTAATTGATTTCTCCTGATTTTAGTTGTTCGATTGCTTCTTGTCGTTTATCCATGTTGTCTTCACCAGTCAATGCAAGTGAAGGTACGTTAAGAGCAGTTAATTTATTAGCGAGCTCCCATGCTTCATCTTTTCTACTAACGAAAATAAGTCCTTTAAGTGTGTCACCAGAGTATCCATAGTATTGAGTCTTTTCTAGAATATGTTTAACTCTTTCATCAGAAGTTAAATCTGCTAAATTACTGTAATCATCTGTAGATTGACCATTAAGCACATAGTCTGTGACACCGAAATAATGGAAGGGACAGAGTATTTCACTTTCTAGCGCTTTTTGTAATCTAATTTCATAAGCGATGTTGTAATCAAACATTTCAAATATATTTAAATTATCGGTTCTTTCAGGTGTTGCGGTCATACCAAGTACAAAATCAGGTGTAAAGTAATTGAATACCTTTTGATATGATGAGGCAGCAGAGCGATGCGCCTCATCGTAAACGATATAATCAAAGTACTTTTCATCAAACTGCATAAAAACATCTTCTTTAGATAATGTTTGAATCGTTGCAAATAAATATTTAGCGTTAGTATTCTTTTGTTTCCCTGTTAATAAGCCAAAATCCTTATCTTGTGCGAATGGCAGTACTTTTTTAAATTCTTGAATAGCTCTTTTTAAAATACCTTCATTATGAACGATAAATAGAAATTGATTAGGATTGTAACTTCTCACATCTAATGCAGAGAGAATTGTTTTTCCTGTACCAGTAGCTGAAATGATCAGTGCTTTATCTTTATGCTCTTTTCTGAGTTCAGCTAATGAATGTAATGCTTCTTTTTGCATAATGTTAGGTTCGATTCTAACTGCTGCATCAATATTTTTTTGGATTTCATTTTGTTGCTCGGTAATGCGTTGTGCTTCTTTTAAATTACGGGCATCATATGTCTTCTCATAATCTTGAATCCATTCATCAGAAAGAGGGGTACTATTATGCCATAGTTCATCAAATTGTGCTTTAATATTATAAACGAGGTCGCCATTCTTTTGAGTAGAAAGTAAGATATTATGTTCGTAGTTAACTTTTAAAGCGTTAGAAGTTAAATTAGAACTTCCGACAATCATGGACGAATAATGTTCATGGTCAAATACATAACCTTTAGCGTGAAATCCATTAACACCAGTTAATTTTACATCTACATTTTTAAGCTTTAATAATTCTTTATACATTTTAGGCGTATTGAACCCCAAATAATTCGAAGTAATAATTTTACCTCGAACACCTTTTTTGTCTAAATCATATAGATGCGATTTTAAACTTGCTAATCCACCTTCTGTGATAAAAGCGACTGAAATCGTGAATGTCTTACATTTATGCAGTTCATTAATAATAGTAGAAAGTACATTTTCTTCATTATTATTAACTAATAATTTCGGCATGAAATTACCTTTATGTGAAATTGTACGATCTATAAACCCTTTGTGTAGCGACTGATTAAAGTCTTCTAATAAATTGTTCATATTTATACCTCATCTACAATGATTTTGACAGCAGGTATATCGGCCGGTGCCCATTCTAAAGTTTCAAGATCTTTAACATCAAGCCATTGAATACTTTTATGTTCAGTAAGTGTAGGCATTTTTTCTTTCAATTTACATTTATATGTATGAAGGTTAACTATTCCAAAGTCATATTCATAAGAAGTAGAAGTAACTTTATCACCAACTTCAAGATCACATAACATTTCTTCACTGATCTCTCGTTTCAAAGCTTCTATTTCAGATTCACCTTTTTCTATTTTACCGCCAGGGAATTCCCACATAAGAGGTAAACTCATATTTTCATTTCTTTGTGCACAAAGTACCTTATCATCATTAAAGATAATTGCACCTACAACTTCGATTTGTTTTTTCAAAATATTACCTCCAAAAATTATGATATTTGTCTATATTTTATCAAAAATTGTTCTCAAGGTTAATAAAATGTAAAATTACGATCCATAAAAATTCAACTTTAGATAATTTCCAGTGATTTATTATATGAAAACTAAGAATATGATATATTCTTAATAATTAATGACATTTGTAATGTTTACTAAAGGCGGTTATGTTTTGAAGAAGCAAAGATTAAAGTTGCGTACGCTTGTGATTATTGTGGTTTGTATTGTGGTGCTATTTTCTTTATTAATTACGTGTTTATTAATCAGTAATACGATTAAGGATACGATTCATAGAACAACGAAGGAGAAGGCGGAGGTTATTGGTAAGACGATTGCGGGTTCTGAGGTTGTTCAGAAGTCTTTGGCTGAGGATAGTGATGATCGTAAAATTCAAGAATATACGTCTAAGATTCAAAAAACAACGGACATGAGTTTTATTGTTGTCATGGATATGAATGGCATTAGAAAGTCTCACCCGAATGAGAAGTTGATTGGTAAGCATTTTAAAGGTGGCGATGAAGGGGACGTCTTACATGGCAAACCTGGTACGTCTATAGCAAGAGGTACGCTTGGTTTAACGATGCGTGCTTTTACGCCTATATATGCTGATGGTAAACAAGTGGGTGCGGTATCGGTTGGTGTGCCTATGCAGACAGTTTATGAAGCGTTGGCGGATGGTAATAAGAAAATTATTATTGGATCTGTGATTGGTTTAATCGTAGGTGCTATTGGCGCGTATTTATTATCGATTTATATTAAGCGTATTTTGTTAGGACTTGAACCTTCTCATATCGCGAAAATTCTAGGTGAACGTAATACGATGTTACAGTCTGTTCATGAAGGGATTGTGGCAGTTGATAAAGAAGGTAAAATTAATTTGGTCAATAAGTCTGCAATGGATATTTTTAAGAAGGCAGGTCTTAAAGGTGATCCTATAGGAATGCAAATAAATGACTATATGGCTTCGACGCAATTACCGAAGATTGTAGAACTTGGTAAGCCTGAACTTGATAAAGAGCAAGATATTAATGGTGTGAAGATATTGGTGAATAGAGTACCATTAATTGTGAATAATGACATAGTAGGTGCGATATCGACGTTTAGAGATAAGACAGAAGTGCATAAATTATCAGAGCAGTTGGTAGGAGTTCGGACGTATGCAGATACGTTAAGAGCTCAATCGCATGAATTTAGTAATAGATTGCATGTGATTTCTGGGATGTTGCAGATGGAACATTATGATGATTTAAAACAGTACATACGTGAAATTGTTGAACTCGGTAGTCAAGAGAGGGGAAATATCACATCGAAGGTTAAAGATGCTGTACTAGCTGGTTTCTTAATTGGTAAACTTAGTTTGGCGCGTGAACAACAAATCAAGCTTTCTATCGTGAATCATACTACGATACCAGAACCGAAAGATTCATATATTACGCATGAAGTGATTACTATTATAGGTAATTTAATTGATAATAGTATAGACTCATTAGTATCATCATCACTTAAAAAGAAAACAATAGACGTACACTTGGATTACAAACAGAACCAATTAATGATTGATGTGATAGATTCAGGCGTAGGGCTTAATCATGAACTAGATGAACATATATTTGAGAAAGGTTTTTCTTCTAAAGGTGAGAATAGAGGGTATGGTTTACACCTCGTTCAACAAAGTGTTGAAAAGCTTGATGGTCAAATATCAATAGATGCCCATGAAGCAGGGAATGTACAGTTCTCAGTTGTTATAAACTATCTCAAAAAGGACGAAGATAAATGTTGAATATACTTATAGTTGAAGATGATCCAATGGTTGCGCAAATTAATCGTCAATTTATTGAAAAAATAGATCCTGAAGCGTTAGTTGATTTTGCAAAGAATGTAACAGAAGCAATGGAAGTCATTCAGTCAAAGACGATCGATTTATTATTGTTAGATATATACATGCCAGAAGAAAATGGCTTAATTTTTTTGAAATATGTAAGAGAGCAAGGTTATCAAGTAGATGCGATACTGATAACAGCTGCTACAGATGCTGAAGATATTCAGACAGCCTTCAGATATGGCGCGGTAGATTATTTAATTAAACCATTTGAATTTGAAAGATTTAAGAAGTCTTTACTTAAATACAAGCAAGGACAGACTTTCTTTAAAGGTAATCATCAAATTAAACAAGCAGATATTGATGCAGAGTTCTTGAATAAACAAGTTGTTACAGATGATTCAGAACTGAAATTGCCAAAAGGTGTCACAAAAGAAACGTTACAAAGCATCATTGAGAAGATGAATGACTTTGAAGATCATGCATTTTCAACAGATGATATTTCTAAAGCAGTTAATATTTCAAGAGTATCTGTAAGAAAGTATTTAAAATTCTTAACAGATATTGAAGTTTTAGAAGAGTCATTAACATATGGTATCGGCCGACCGATCTACTTCTACAAGTTAAATAAAGACAACTTAAAATATTTACAAGGCTATATGTCATGATGATGTCTAAATGAAAAACCAAACGATACGTTTCGTTTGGTTTTTTTAATTACAAAAAGATGATTAAAATTTCATAAGCTATAATTTTTGGTTGCGTTTTCATAAAATGAGTTTATATCAATTAAGGGGGATAAAAATGAATACGAAGACCAATTTGGAAGCGGTTACCGAGAATGAGTTGCCTATCCAAAATAATATAAAAAGCTTATGGGAAAAATTAATGAAAGCTAAAGTTGGTGTATTACCATTACCGTTATACATTGTCTTAGCTGCAATTATATTAACAGCATCTGTATATAATACTTTACCAGCAGATATGATTGGTGGATTTGCTGTCATCATGATTTTAGGAATATTGCTTGGCGATTTAGGGCAGAGAATTCCTATATTAAAAGAAATAGGTGGACCAGCTATATTAGCATTGCTTGTACCTTCTATTTTAGTATTTTTAAACGTGATTAATACCTCTTCAATGGAAGCCGTTACGACTTTGATGAAGACGTCTAATTTCTTGTATTTCTATATTTCTTGTTTAGTAGTCGGCAGTATTTTAGGCATGAATAGAAAAATGTTAATTCAAGGTTTCACACGCATGTTTGTACCTTTAATAGTGGGTACAGTATTAGCTGTCGTAGCAGGTATGTTAGTTGGATTATTGTTTGGATATGATTTACAACATACTTTCTTCTATATCGTTGTTCCAATTATCGGTGGCGGTATCGGTGAAGGGATACTTCCATTATCTATTGCATATTCATCTATTTTAGGTGGATCAGCAGAATCATTCGTATCTCAAATGATTCCAGCAGCTGTTATTGGGAATATCTTCGCAGTTGTCAGTGCAGGGCTTATGATGCGTTTAGGTGAAAAGAAAAAACATCTTTCAGGAAATGGGAAATTAGTAAAATCTGAAGATGGTAATGAAGTTCATGAAGAGAAAGAGAAAGTCATTGATTTCTCGCTAATGGGTGCAGGTTTACTCATTGCTTGTACATTCTTTATTGTTGGTACACTTGGTCAGAAATTCATTGGTGTCCCAGGACCGGTTATTATGATTTTATTTGCGACACTAATTAAGTGTCTTAAAGTGATGCCACACAAAATGGAAGACGGTGCGCATAATTTATACAAATTTATTTCAACAAGTTTAACTTGGCCGTTAATGGTCGGTCTCGGTATGCTTTATATTCCTTTAGAAGATGTTGTGAAGATTGTAACACCAGCATACGTTATCGTATGTGCGTCAGTTGTATTTGTCATGATATTATCTGGATATTTCGTAGGAAAATTAATGAAGATGTATCCCGTTGATGCAGCCATCGTAACAGGTTGTCATAGTGGCTTAGGTGGTACAGGAGATGTTGCGATATTATCAGCGTCTAAACGTATGGCATTAATGCCGTTTGCACAAGTTGCTACTAGAATCGGTGGTGTATCTACCGTAATCTTAGCATCACTTTTATTAAAATTATTAAGCTAAATATAAATAAATAAGGAGTAATTAAAAATGACTGAAAGTAATGAATACGGTGAATCTATAAATTTACATCAAGAACGCGCAGGTAAAATTGAAATCACGAGCAAAGTAGATGTGACTTCAGAAGAAGACTTAAGTGTTGTCTATACGCCAGGTGTTTCTGCAGTATGTAGAGCAATTGCTGAAGATGAAACAAAAGTAAATACATTAACTGCAAGAGGTAACATGATTGCAGTTATTACAGATGGAACAGCAGTACTAGGTTTAGGTGATATCGGTCCAAAAGCAGCCATTCCTGTTATGGAAGGTAAGAGCATTCTCTTTAAAAAACTTGCGAATGTTGATGCTTTTCCAATTTCATTAGACACGAAAGATACTGAAGAAATCATTTCAATTATTAAAGCATTACAACCTAATTTCTCAGGTATCAATTTAGAAGATATTTCAGCACCTCGTTGCTTTGAAATAGAGAAGCGTTTAATAGAAGAATTAGATATACCTGTATTTCATGACGATCAACACGGAACAGCAATCGTCGTACTTGCAGCATTAATCAATGCACTTAAAGTTGTAGATAAAGCAGAAAAAGATGCGAAAATCATTATAAATGGCGCAGGTTCAGCAGGTATTGCGATTGCGAAATTATTGTTAGAAGCGGGTTATCAAAATATTACGCTCGTCAGTCTAGAAGGTGTCTTAAATAAATCAGAAGAATGGTTGAATGATGCACAAAGAGAAATTGCTGAATATACAAACCTTGATAATATACAAGGTACTTTAGAAGATGTCATAAAGGATGCAGATGTATTTATCGGCGTATCAGGTCCAAAAGCATTATCAAAAGAACATGTTCAATCAATGAACAACGACCCAATTATCTTTGCATTAGCGAATCCAACACCAGAAATTTATCCGGAAGAAGCGTATGAAGCGGGTGCAGCAATCGTTGGAACGGGTCGTTCAGACTATCCAAATCAAATTAATAATCTGTTAGCATTCCCTGGTATATTTAGAGGAGTATTAGATGCCAAGACACAACATATCACAACTGAAATGAAAATAGCAGCAGCAAAAGCCATAGCAGCAACAATTCACAAAGACGAACTCAATGCGAATTATGTCATACCAAATTCATTAGAAAAAAGAGTCGTCGATCAAGTAGCAGCATCAGTCCAACAATGCGTAGAAAATAAAACAGAAGTGTTGGTGTAAGGTATATTTAGAAATAGTTTAAAAAGAATAGAGAAATCTATTCTTTTTTATTTTAGGTTACTATAGAAAGTCATTTTGATATGAATTACAATACATTTATAAACTTTTTTATGAAAATTACAGTTCGGAGGAAGGAATTTGAAACAGATATTTTCGGGAATGATATTAGTATTACTACTTTTAATCGTTGGTGTATTTGGTTTCATTGCGTATCAATTTATTGCTGGTGATAATCGTATTGAATTTTCTAGTAATCAACAAACAGCTGATAAAGAACCGAGTAGTGAGGAAAGTCATGACAAAGAATCCAGTGATGATTCTGAGGAACCAGAAGGCGATCCTCCAAGCATCGATGTCCAAACGACTCAATTTAGCCAAGGCTTTATGAATGCTGATGTAAGAAGCGGGTTTTATGGAGTAGGTATTGGATTGTCGCGAGATGCCATTGAAAAGAAATTCGGGAAGTCAGATGGACGTATAGAAGCTGGACAATCTCATGCTGAAAAATATGGCAACGTAGCTGTAAAATATAATAGTAAAGATAAAGCAGAGCATATATATGTAGCACCAACAAATGTAACAGTAGAAGCATTTAAATCCGTTCACGGAACACCAACGATAGAAAATAGCGATGGGTTAGTTTATGATGATAATCCAAACAATTCTTTCTCGATATTAATAACGACAAAGAATGGTAAAATAACAGCCATTGAAAATGCCGATCAAATACAAAGATAAGATAATGCCAGCTATGATGATTGCACTAACCCCAGGATGTGGGAGTAAAATAAAAACACTTTCGTTGAATTCATATTAAAATGAATTTATACGGAGGTGTTTTTTTCTATGAAAAGAGTGGCATATTCAGTTGAAACAAAATATAAAGTAGTAGAAATGAAACTCAAAGGATTTAGCACAAGAGAAATAAT
>NZ_JAJNIR010000053.1:0-9887 GCF_022385935.1 Mammaliicoccus sp. J-M41
TAGTTTAATCATGATTTTAGTGGAAAATATTAATCCATATAAAAAAACAAACTGAACTTATAAATTTAAGTTCAGTTTGTCCACAGTCTGAAACACCCTAAAATTAGGGTGTTTTTTATATCTTTATTTTAATTAAAGTTTTAACAAAAACATAAATTACTAAAACAATAACAGCAATACAAAAATCAATATTAAAAACTTCTAAATCCAAAAGAGAGAAACTTATTTCAAAAAGCTAAGATATATTAACTGTAATAAGCAAAACTAAAACACATATAACAGCTATTCCCCCACATAAAATACTCTTTTTATAACTAGCTTTTTTATTACTTTTATTTATATTTTTATACATTGCTCACTACGTATTTTGATGTTTTTAAATTCTTTTCAGATTCTCTACTAAGAGCATAAGGGGACACAATGCCACTACGTGTCACTCAGCATAGCTGAGGTGTCTTCTTATGCTTTATACATTTCTTTTAAGCCATGTTAAAACCAAACAAATCATACAACTAAGCCACATGATCCACTTTTAAAATGTATAACCTGTATAAAAGTTTCCCGGCATCGTCAGAACTTGTATTCAGATTCTTTACAAGTCACTTATATCAACGTTTATAAAATTATAGATTCTGATAGATTCTAAAAAACAGCTTATAGATTCTATAATCAACTTTATTTTTTGACTTTATACATTCTCATACATGCTTTATTTTGAATTTTAAGGGGGCATTTTAAAGAATTAGGGGTAAATCATATAGTTTTATATCCAAAAACTGATATATGCTCTTAAAAGGCAAATATGAGCCAAATAAATATATTTTGATTTCACAAAATGATTTTTTCTAAAAACCAGTGTCGATTTTTAAGACACTGCCCATTTACATGCAAATTTAAAAATTGGCATAAAAACTGGTCAACCATGACGGTTGAACGCTATATTTCCTGCAGAGGCAAAAGGCATAAAAAAACGCTAGCTTTTGAGCTAACGTTTCGCATTTTTTAAATAATAATTTTGTTTTTCGAAATTCCAAATTGCCATCTTCAGCATCGTCTAAATTTAAAATTTTATGTTTTTGTTTAAGCAAACCACCATAACTCAACATACGTTTTCGGTGTAAACCTTTTTCAAATCATTCACGATTTACTGATTAAAAATATTATATTTCGCCATATTTTGTCTTCTCATATCGGCTGAATAGCGTTCTTCAAGTTCACTTAAAATCGTTTTCATTAAATACCCTTGCATCGAACTGAGCGTTTCTTTTTGACCTTTAACACCTCTATCATGTATCGCTTTTTTAACTCTTTTTAAAGATATTAATATTTCATCTTCAATATGTTCTAACATATAATACGTATCATCGTGATTTGAGTTAAACGATTTTTTGGCTTTAAGAATAATAGCTTTTATCATTTCTAAATCTCTATAATCATAATTTAATAAATAATTCGTTAATTGATCTGGGAATTCTTGTAATAGAATTTCTTTATAATCTTTATCATCCAAATTATTTGAAAATTGATTTGTGTGATTTGAATGATTGCTTATTTTATTTTTAGCCGCTATATCATTCAAGTCATTCATATCATTATTCTTAGTCTTTATATAATCAGTATTATTTAAGTTAGTATCATTAGATTTTGATTTTCGAAATTCTTGTTTTTTGATTTTCAAAACTCTTGAATTTTGATTTTCACTATTCTGGAATTTTGATTTTCGAAATTCCTTGTTGTTACTGGTTTTGGAAGGCTTTTTTGGTTCTAATATATATATCTTATTAGGTTTGTTTAAACCTATTCTTTCTTGTTCTAATAAATTAAAATTTTCTAATTCCTTTTTAATTTTAGTTACTTTTTGAGTTCCGCAATTTAAAAGTTCACATAAATCTTTAGTAGTAAATATTAAATATACATTCCCATTTTCATCAATCCAGTTATTCATTTTAGATAATTCAAAACGATCTCTAAACATACAGTAGGCAATTTTTGAAGAATCACTAAGTTTTCTAAAATATTCATCTTCAAATAAAAATTTATAAAGTTTATAAAATCTTTCTTGTTCAAATTCTTGTATTGTAATTCTTTTGAAATTTGACATAATAAAAACCTCTTTCCGAATTTTAGTATGGTAAGAGGTAATAAAACGCTTTTATATAGCTTTACATTTATTTAACGATTTAAGTTCTTGCACTAAGGTGTCATTCATTATATAATACAAGTATAAAATTGATATTAAACAAACGTGCCGCAACGTTTTATTACCAAACCCCGACTATTACCAGTAGTTGGGGTTTTTAATGTGTTAAGACTATTATAGCACTTTAAACAAGGTTATAAAAGGAGAAAACAAGAATTTGTCAAGGGTTGATAAAGGTTTGTCAATGACTATAAACCTTTGACAAACCTTTGACGAAATAAAATCATTTCATCTTTTATAACTTTGAATATAAAACATCATAAGTTTATAATATAGCATAAAGGGTTGATAAACATTTTATAAAGGGTTGATTATATGAAAAGTGTGAAAATCTTAAGTGAAGAATTAGGGGTTAGTAAGCAAACAATTTTTAATAACATTAAACGATTGAATATAGAGACATTGAAACAGGAAAATACTTCCTTTATTAAAGAAGATACGGATATAGAAAAAATTATTCAAAGGGTAAATGAAAATAAAAAGAAATATGGTTTTGAAAGTACTGCAGAAGACAAACAAAAAAAAGAGTCAGATAATAATGTTGAATCCAAAAGTAATGCTCAAATAGTAGAAATCCTTAAAAAACAGATTGATACTTTAAATGATCAAATTGAAAGACAAGAAAGTCGTCATGAAACAACAATTGAATTTTACAGAAAAGAGTTGCAAGAAAGGTCAAAATTGCTTGAAAATCAACAAGTATTAGCATTAGAAAGTAATAAAAAAATTCAAAAGTTAGAGAATCAATTAGAAGAAGAAAGACAGCTTAATTACTCTTTTGATAAAGTGACTAATGATAGAGAAAATATTAATGCACAAGAAGCCGATTTTACTGAAGAACCTAAAAATACTAACCAACAACAAGAGGAAAATCAAACAACGGATTATAGTGTTATATCTGGAGAGAATAAGGATGAAGATATAAAAAAAGTTACTACAGAGGAAGAGAAACGAGCTAAAGAACAAGAAAGTGAGACTAATAATGAGGTGGAGCAGCCATCTAAAAAAGGATTTTGGAGTCGTTTGTTTGGTAACTAATTATATTAAAAAGCACGACAAGTTCATGAACTTGTCGTGCTTTTTATGTGGATAGAACTTCTGATAAAATCAGCTATTATGTAAACTAAAGTATTTCAAATAATTAACTGTATTAATACTCTCATCATGATTGCGTTATAAACGATCGTTTTTGATACAAAACCTCTTAATTCAAATTTAAGAGGTTTTTTCTTGTATATTTAAGTATCAAAACTTGTGTTATAATCAACGTATCATAAAGATTAAAGTATACGAGTTTATAGACTTAAATAAGTCTTCTCATTTGTCTCGAGAAGCATATTATATAGATAAGGTGTCATAAAAGCATTCAAAAGGAGAAATTAAAATGGCTAAAATTGGTTATGCACGTGTATCAACACAAGATCAAAGTCTTGATGGACAGATTGATACACTTGAGAAATATGGTTGTGAACGTATCTTTAGCGAGAAAGCAAGTGGTCGTAAAACCAAAAGAACAGAACTTGATAAGTGTTTAGATTATTTACGAGAAGGCGATATTTTAGTTATCTACAAATTAGATAGATTAGGCCGTACAACCAAACAATTAATTGAGTTATCTCAATGGTTTGAAGAAAATAACATTGATTTACATATTATAGATATGAATGTGTCAACGAAAGACGCGATGGGCAAGATGTTCTTTACCATGATGAGTGCATTTGCAGAATTAGAAGCTAACTTACTAAGTGAACGTACGAAAAAAGGTTTAGAAGCTGCAAGAGCAAGAGGAAGAAAGGGCGGTCGTCCTTCATTACCTGACCACAAAAAAAGAGAAATCAAGTTCTTGTATGATGAACAAAAACTCACAGGCGAAGAGATTGCTGAAAAAACAGGTGTAAGTCGTTCTACAGTCTACAGGATTGTTAAGGAGGAGTCGTAGTATCCCCCCACGCATCCAAGTAAAGGTAGAAACTCGCTCAAAAATCGCTCGTTTCTAAAGTCAAAACCGCTAGTCAAATATCATAATTATTCCTTTCACTTTCAACTACAAATTCTTCGATTTTCTCCAAAATAGAAATGCCATGATAAAAGAAGCTACAATAGCACCTATTCTAAATTCACTAGGATAAATAAGTGTTAAAACAAAAAATACTAAACCGATAAAAATTAAAACAATCGCTAATATTCTATCTACATTCATCCTTAATCCTCCTTCTCTATATTTTTTTATAATATATTATTTAGTCATTACCCAAACTATTTATTCCAATTTCCTTTTTGAGTGTGATGCGCTGCGACCGTTAAAAATCCTAAGAGCTTTGCAACCGAAAGTTAATAGCTGTCGCTACTACTTTCGCTTACGCTCTGAGTATATTTTAAGGGGTTCTGTTGCAAAGTAAAAAAATATAGCTAACCACTAATTTATCATGTCAGTGTTCGCTTAACTTGCTAGCATGATGCTAATTTCGTGGCATGGCGAAAATCCGTAGATCTGAAGAGACCTGCGGTTCTTTTTATATAAAGCGTAAATACATTCAATACCTTTTAAAGTATTCTTTGCTGTATTGATACTTTGATACCTTGTCTTTCTTACTTTAATATGACGGTGATCTTGCTCAATGAGGTTATTCAGATATATCACGATAACTCAATGCATATCTTAGATAGTAGCCAACGGCTACAGTGATAACATCCTTGTTAAATTGTTTATATCTGAAATAGTTCATACAGAAGACTCCTTTTTGTTAAAATTATACTATAAATTCAACTTTGCAACAGAACCCATATGCTTATAATAAATTTTATTATAATAAGAATCCTTACAATGAAGTGAGAAGTCAAAATGTTAAAGGTTCTGCTTTGTCATTTTGGGGTGAACATGCAACTGATATGACTCAAGAAGCATTGATTAATCAAGAAGTACCTTTGATTAAAGGATATTTAAATATAAAAAAATAAAAATCATAACGATTGCCTTGATTGTCTGAGCAGTCGTTATGACGGTATATAGCGTATTATTCTGAGGATTGGGATTCCAACTTTTCTAGAATGTCTTTAATAATCTCTTTCTCATCTGATAAATTAAAATCTTCAGATGAGATTTTTTGGCTAATAGATTGTGAAACATACAACAAATCATCACTGATATCTTCATAATAGCCTTTCCTGTTGTTCATAACCATGGTTCTACCTCTTTCTCTAGTATAGCTATATATGTAATACCCAAAAAAGTAAATTTATAACAAAAAAGTAATTAAAATATTGGATAAACAAAATGATAACTATTATGTTATTTTTTTACAACAATTTATACGAAAAAAGAATAGGTTTAGTAAACCGTTGAAGTATATCTATAAATTGTTTTACGGAAATTTTTATAAATGATATCTCCATATAAAAAACACGACATATATTGATTTTTATGGCGTGTCATTATAGGTTTTATGAATTATCAGCGTTTGACTGATTCGTTAATATCTTAATATGTTGATCAAATTCTTTTATAATCTTGTCAGGTGTTACGTTATTTTGTATAAATGATCTTCTATAAAGCCATCCGTATACAAACATATTAATAAATAAAATAAAATCATCGCGATTAACATTGAATTCATTATTTTTATGGATATCTACTAATTTACTGTTAAACACGATTTCAAGTTTTTTATTGTGCTCTAAAATCATCTCTGTAAAGTTAGATGGTGCAAATGATAATTGAATGTAGAATTTTACTAAACACGATGAATCATATATATATTCTTGAAAAAACTTTAGGAGTTCTTCATGAGCATTATGAGCTTGTGTATCTATACTTTCGATTAATTTCATACCTTTATTCATACATCTTTCAATACATTGTTCATACAATTCATCTTTACTATTGAAATAGTTATATAAACTTGCCTTTTTTATTCCTAGTTCATTGGCAATATTATTTAGTGATGTTCCATAATAGCCCATTTCAGAAAAGCTTCTCATACTTATATGGATGAGTTTCTCAGATGTATTATTCACTTCATTTGCCTCCTTTACTACCTATGAATAACTATACAGGAAATAGCACAAAAAATCACTCGTAAAAACGTTTACATTTCACACAATAAATAACGCATTGCCTTTTTCTCTGAAAATGATATACTATTTTTACAAACTACCGTTCGTTAGGGAGAAAATTATGGAAATTTTATTAATGTTTTTTATCGTTTATCCAATAGCTATGTCAATTTTTTGGATAATCGGAACTTTGATTTACTATGTTTTTATTGAAAGAAAGTTGAAAGCTAAGCATATTAACTATCAACCGCAAGAAGGGATTTCATTTATTATCGCTTGTTACAACGAAGCGCGTACCATTGCAGACACGATTAAGAATTTAAATGACCTCTCATACCCAATCAAAGAAATTATTGCTGTTAATGATGGGAGTTCAGATCATACTAAGGCAGAATTATTAAGACTTAAACAAATGTACAAAATTAAGTTTATTAATTTAGAGGAAAATAGGGGTAAAGCAAATGCGTTAAATGTTGCAGCTCAATATGCTCAATATCCATATTTGATGTGTGTGGATGCAGATACGATTATCGACGATGATGCACCGTATTATATGGTGGAAAGTTTGGTTGATGATCCAACAATCGGAGCAGTAACAGGGAACCCGCGTATTAGAAATAAATCTACTTTACTAGGGAAAATTCAAACAATCGAATATGCAAGTATGATAGGCAGTATAAAGAGAGCACAAACGATTAACGGATTTGTTAATACGATATCTGGTGTGTTTACATTATTTAATAAAAAAGCACTAGAGAAGAATCAATATTGGGATACGGACATGATTACTGAAGATATTGCCGTGTCATGGAAGTTTCATTTATCAGGATACAAAATAAAATATGAACCGAGAGCATTATGTTGGATGCTTGTTCCTGAAACATTTAAGGGGTTATGGAAACAAAGGGTAAGATGGTCCCAAGGTGGACATGAAGTGATTTTAAGAGATTTTAAGAACATGTTTAAAGTAAGAAACGTTTCATTATGGTTGTTATTTATTGAACAAATTCTTTCTGTAATATGGGTATATGGCATAGTTGTTATCTTATGTTACACACTACTTCGATTAAACTTCTTTGATTACTACTTCTATAATTATCAATTAAATATCTTTTTAATATCAGCATTCTTACTGACGTTTATTAACATTATTCAATTTACTATTTCTTTATTGATTGACAGTAGATATGAAAGAAAAAACAATTTATTTCTCATATTTTTAAGTTGGTACCCAACTTTCTATTGGTTAATCAATGCGATTGTCGTCGTTGTTGCATTTCCAAAAGCACTTAAAAGAAAAAAAGGAGAGTTTGCTACATGGACAAGTCCAGACAGAGGGAACATAAAAGAGTAGAATCAAATTTAAATATTTTTAGAGAGTCAATCGTATTTATAGCATCATCAATATTATGGCTATATTGCATAACAGTATTATTTGTAATGGTAGGTTCGTTATTACCGATAGATAATCATTTTATACAAATTGTAAGAGTAATATTGAATCTTGAGAAAGGTGATATTGTCTCGATTTTTAATTATTTTGTGATTGGGTCAATCATCATTGCAGTATATCTGATGATTACGTTTCTATTCAACGTTAGAAGAAAGAGAGCTGTACCACATGAGTATTATTAAGTTAAGTCTTAAGTGGTCGATGATGATAGCTTTGATATTATTCATGTTCATTTCTAGTGATCAATCAGCACTTGCTAAGAAACAAAAAACACTAGGTGGCGAGAAAAATGGATGTCTTGCATTAAACTATCACCGCGTACGAGAAGACACATGGATAGATAAATTGCTATCATCATTCTCGAATAGTAAAGAATTAAAAATTTATAGTGTCACTGACACGCAATTCGAATCTCATATTAAATGGTTAAAAGAAAAGAATGCTCAATTTTTATCTTTAGATGAATTCATTCATTACAAAGAAAAAGGTAAGTTCCCTAAAAATTGTGTATGGTTAAATTTTGATGATATGGATCAAAGTATTTATGAAAATGCCTTTCCAATTATGAAAAAATACGATGTGCAAGGAACTGGGTTTGTAATAACGGATCATGTGGGTGACCCTGATTTTCATAATATTCCTATGTCGCCTAAAAAAGAATTACTCGAAATGAAGAATAGTGGTCTATGGGATTTTGCTTCGCATACACATGATATGCATACTATGAAAAAAGAAAAATCAAAATTAGTATCATATGCTGAAAAGGGGAACATTAAACAGGATATCGATAAAAGTACGAACTATATTAAAGATGAACTAGATGGAAATGAACAAGCGATCGCATATCCATACGGTCAAGCAAACGATAAATTAATTAAACAACTTGATCAAGATACATCAATCAAGTATGGATTTACATTGGAAGAAAAAGCAGTTGTTCCAGATAGTGATAATTTTTATATTCCAAGAGTTATGGTAAGTGATGATGCTTTTAACAAGCTTGTTAAGAAATGGGAAGGATTTAATCATGAGTAAAGGAAGATATATTGAATTTATATATTTAAGAACATTTTTATGTTTATTAATTGTACTAACACATGTTTTTACCGAGTTTACAAACACAAATGAACCTGATAATTTACAATTACAAGTCTTATATTGGATCAGAATGATCTTAATTATCGGGACACCTTCATTTATTATATTGTCTCAACTATTAACGACACTCAATTATAATGATAAATTAAAAACAGGCTATTTAAGAACACGACTAAAATATATATTATTACCTTACTTAATTATGGGTGCATTCTATAGCTATTCTGAAACACTTAAATTAAATGATTCATTCTTAACGCAATATACAGAAAATGTTATTCAAGGTAATTGGTATGGCTACTTTATTGTAATCATTATTCAGTTCTTCTTGCTAAATTGGATCATATATCGGATAAACGCTAAAATACTTTTTTCAAAATGGAGTCTTGTCATTTCGTTCATAATTAATACAATCTATTTGTATAGTTACCAAAATGTTGAATCTGTTAGAGAATTTATAAGTCACTATTATCCATTTAGTCCTGAAACATTTATAATTGGTTGGTTGTTTTATTACTTTTTAGGTTCTTACGTAGGTCATAATTATCAAGCTATTAAAGCTTTCGTATCGAAATACATCGCTTTAATTGTATTTTTAGCTATCGCTGCATACATAGCTTTTGTATTTGTAGGAGAACATGATTATTGGATGGTTAGTAGTATGGACTATCGCATTTTATTATATATCACTTTTGCATTTTTAATTTTAATTAACTTTAGCACACAGTTTGATGAATTTATGTTTAGTTCTGTTGAATTGATTAGTAGATATTCATTTTTCGTTTATTTATTACATCCGATTATATTGGAATATATGTTCCAATATACAAGTATATTTGAAGAACAAACATTCATCTTTATTCCAATATCATTATTGTTTATTGTGGGATGTTGTCTCGGGATTGGAATTTTATTAAGAGAATTTCAAATTTTTAAATTCGTAATGGGCAGACAACCTTACAACAAATAAATATCTATATAAAAAAGGGGGGTCTGTTGCAAAGTAAAAAAATATAGCTAACCACTAATTTATCATGTCAGTGTTCGCTTAACTTGCTAGCATGATGCTAATTTCGTGGCATG
>NZ_JAJNIR010000054.1:0-9627 GCF_022385935.1 Mammaliicoccus sp. J-M41
TTAACACCTTATTCAAAAAAATTAAAATGGACGGTTTATTTGAATATGTTTTCTTAAATACAATCTGGCTTGACTAATCGTAGGAAATAGGTGACTCCTATATTGCAAGACTCCCCAAGCAAGCAACATAGAACACTTCATATACAGATATTTTTTCCATAAAAAAGGCTGAGACATTACATAATGTCTCAACCTCTTGTTTTTATTTGTATCAATATTAAGGAAACTTAGGAAATTGATCGAAGTCTGGTTGACGTTTTTCTTTGAAAGCGTCTCTTCCTTCTTTTGCTTCGTCTGAAGTGTAATATAATAATGTTGCATCACCAGCGAATTGTTGTAAACCAGCTAATCCATCAGTGTCAGCGTTCATAGCAGCTTTTAAGAAACGTAATGCAGTTGGTGAATGTTGCATCATTTCTTTACACCATTGAACTGTTTCATCTTCTATTTTATCTAATGGTACAACTGTATTAACAAGACCCATATCAATCGCTTCTTGTGCATCATATTGACGACATAAGAACCAAATTTCACGTGCTTTTTTATGTCCAACAATTCTTGCTAAATAGCCTGAACCATAACCAGCATCGAATGAACCTACTTTAGGTCCAGTTTGACCGAATCTTGCATTTTCAGCGGCAATTGTTAAGTCACATACGATATGTAGTACGTGTCCACCACCAATAGCATATCCTCTAACCATAGCTACTACTGGTTTAGGAATAACACGGATAAGACGTTGTAAATCTAATACATTTAATCTTGGAATTTGGTCATCACCAACGTAACCACCATGTCCACGAACAGATTGGTCTCCACCTGAACAGAATGCTAAGTCGCCTTCACCTGTTAAGATGATAGAACCTACTCTTTCATCATCTCTAGCTCTAGAGAAAGCATCGATCATTTCTTGAACTGTTAAAGGTGTGAATGCATTACGTACTTCTGGACGGTTGATTGTAATTTTAGCAATACCTTCGAAAAATTCATATTTAATTTCTTTATATTCTTTTATAGTTTCCCATTGTCTTGACATAATTTGCCTCCTAAAATAAATTCTATTATTATTGTATCAAATTTTGAGGGTTGTTCCACATGAATTGTGTGCCCAGCATCATTAACAATATAAAATTTACTATTTTTTATACTTTCGTTCATTTGTTTACCTATTTGAATAAACTTTTCATCTTTTTGACCGACGATAATACAAGTCGGCACATTCATTGTATTCAAATGATGCCAATTGGATGGTTGTGAACCTGTACCATAATCTTTAAGTGCTTTACTTAAGCCGTTTGGATTTTGAGAAAGTCTCATTTGTTTAATACGTTCTCTTTCTTCAGTAGAAAGTATAGACTGACTATTAAATAATGGAAGTTTAGACCATTCCTCTACAAACTGAGGTAATCCAATTTCATGAATGCGCGCTGCTCTATTATGATCGACTTCAATTCTATTCTGTTTATCTGATGGATCTTTAAGTCCTGGACTAGCACTTTCTAAAATCAAGCCGCTTAATAGCTCTGGGTATTGTACAGCGAAGCTTAACGCAACACGTCCACCCATAGAATATCCATGCAAATAGACCTTTTTAAGCTCTAAATAATCAATGACTTCTTTAATCTTAGAAACAATATAATCCATTGACCATATATCATCATAACTTGATTCATCATGTCCATGTCCAGGTAAATCAATGGTTATGACATTTAAGCCTTGGTTACTTAACGTACGCTCAACTATATGAAATGATGTATGATCACTGATAAAGCCATGTAATAAAATAATAGACGGTTTATGTTCATCAAACGACTTAACGCGGTGATTTAACATATTGGATACCTTTCATTTGTTCAAAAAGTTGTCTATGTGTTGCGGTATTTTCTTCTCTATTCGTTAGAATTTCGTATAAATAAGAACCGAATTGTGGTAATGTTTGTTTCTTATAATCAGAAACACTTTCGAATTTTTCGTAACCTAACTCATATAGATGCGCAACATGTTGAAAATCTAGATCAAGTGGTGTACCGAATAATTTCTCAAAATGTTCAGGTGCTTCTTCTTTAGGTGCTAAGTAATTGAAGATGCCCCCACCATTATTGTTTAAGCACACAATTGTAATATCTAAATCATGTAGTTTACTCATAATCAAGCCATTCATATCATGGAAGAACGAAACATCACCAATAATAAGTGTGACTTTTTTATATACTGACATACCAAGTGCAGTCGACACGACACCATCTATACCATTTGCACCTCTATTAGCTGCTATTTCAGCTTTTGAGTTTAAATTAAATGTATCGACATCTCTTATCGGCATACTATTACCAACAAATACAGTATCTTTAGAAGTCATTTTTTTCAATAAACTACCGACTGCAGCACCTTCATCTGTTTCTTCTTCGATATATTTTTCAATCAATGCACTTGCTTCTTTGTCCATTGTTATCCATTTTTCTAACCAATTCTTGTTTTGAGTTGGTGATACATCTTGAGCTTGTCTGAAGAAATCATTTGGACTTAATTCCACTGAAATCGTTGGTACTTTAGGATAAGCATCAGGTGTATCATTATTTTGCACAAGAATTTGTGGACACTTAACTTCTTTTAACCAATTGTTTAAATGTTTCGAAACGACTGGTTGCCCCACTCTGATGATAAATTGTGGTTCAATACTTAAACCGCCTTTGAATAATGCGTCATAAGTAGAAATCACATTTGGATGATTTAATTTTCTCAAATTACTTAATGGATCAGCTAATATAGGAATATTATGAATCGCTGAATAAGTTAATATTTGAGATAAATCTTGACCTTGTGTGTCTCCTACAATAACGACACCTCTTGGTTTTTCGATATATGTTTGTATACTCGTAAAATCAATCGACTTTTGGTATTTTGTTTCTAATTTTCTTTTAGAAGACAAATATCTTCTTAATTTCACATTAGGAATTAATGGTTCTCTAAATGGAAAATTAAAATGCACAGGTCCTCTTTGTGGACCAACAAAATGCTTCTCAGCTTTAATCATATTCATATTAATTGCATTTAATGTACCCTCTGAGTCATCAGCTATAGGCATATCAAATTGAAACTTTGTAAAGTTTTGGAACATATTTACTTGATTGATTGCTTGAGGTGCACCAACATTACGTAGTTCATGTGGTCTATCACTCGTAACAACAACAAGTGGTAAACGACTAATAAACGCTTCAGAAACTGCTGGCATATAATTAGATGCAGCTGTTCCTGACGTACAAATGATTGCAACAGGCTTTTGACTTGCTTTAATAATACCAAGTGCAAAAAATGCTGCGCTTCTTTCATCTGGATGAACCCATGTTTTTAAATGTGGATGTCTTTCACAAGCTATCGCTAATGGTGTAGATCGTGATCCAGGACTAATAACAACATCATCGACACCATATTCATATAATTTAGAAACAAATGTAAATACTTGTTTAGTGAGACTTTCAGTATGTGTACTCAATTCTACATCACTCCTAGTGCTTTCAACATTGGTTTAAATTTTAAGTCTGTTTCTTCAAACTCAGATATTGCTTCAGAATCTTTTACAATACCACAACCTGAATACAATGTTGCAGTATGATTGTTCACTAACATAGATCGAATAGATACAACAAATTCACCATTATTTTCTAAATCGATATAACCTAATGGTGCACCGTAAAATCCTCTTGTACCAAACTCTTCATGTTCTATAAATTTTATCGCTTCAACTTTAGGAAATCCTCCTAATGCTGGCGTTGGATGCAATTGATTAACAATTTCTAATACATTTTCAGATAGTAAATCTGCTTGTATTTTCGTATATAAATGATATAAATGCTTGTTAGTAAGTATGGTAGGCTTTTTATCGTATTCAATGTGTTTTGTGAATGATTGAATATCATGAATAATACTATCCACTACATAACGATGTTCAAATTGATTTTTAGAATCATTTAGAAGCTCATCTTTTAATTCATCATTCTTTGTTTCATCTTCTGTTCTTAAAATCGTACCAGCAATTGCATTTGTATATAGTTTACCATCTTCTATTTGGCAAAGTTGTTCAGGTGTTTGTGAAATAAATTGAGATTTACCTGACTCAAATAGTAATAAATAACTTGATTCATTTGAATCTAATGATCTTTGTAATGCATCTTCAACATTAACACGATCTTCAAATTCGATTTGTCTTCTTCTGGATAGTACGACTTTTTGTAGTGCTACAGATTGATTCATTTGTGAAACAACTTTAGTAACTAACGCTTTCCATTCTTCACTTTGAATATCTTTATTTTCCACTACTACAGGTTCACTCGATTCGATTTTTTCATTTTCTGTTTCTAAAATATTTATAACTTCTTGAATGTTGTCGATATCGAATTTGTTACTATGATCCGTATAAGTAAGGTAATAATGACCATTTTCTTTAGTTACCAAATATTTAGGCAATACAAAATGACTCATCCCGTAATCTTTCCATTCATTCGTTAATGAATGCTCTGAAAATTGAAAGCCACCAAAGAATTTTAGATGGTGCTTTTCATCATGTAACTTAATCGTATTTAATTGTTCTTTAATATTTTGCCAGTATTCATATATATCATCATGTTCTAGATGCGAATACCTAGCTTCTAATAAATATCCAATTCCACACATTTCTAATTTAGAATCTTTAGATTTGTAATAAAAATGTTGTCCTGTATAATTGATTTCTTCCCTTAATAAATGGATTAAATCTGGTTGATATTGAAGCTCAATTTCAACTGAAATATAATTTTTATTTCCATCGATTTCAGAAATTATCTGTTGCTTCAAATCCGTCCTCAAGGCCATTTCACTTCCACTTCTTTCCGAAAAATATCTATCTACTTATTTTATCATTTTTTAAGTGAACATGCGTTAATATTGTACTTTAAATACAGAATATAAATTAAAATTTTACACAATTACAGTGATTGACCAATTGATAGCGAAAGCATATACTAATACTGTCAAAAATATAAATTTAAGAGGTAAATACATGTCACAAAATTTATCACAGCATTCAGGCTTGAAAAAATATTATCATTTGATGAGACCACATACCCTTACAGCATCATTTGTTCCTGTACTATTAGGTACCGCTTCATCAAAGATTTTTTTAACAGGTGCTGAAGCATCCATTAAAATTTCAGTCGTATTAGCAATGTTACTCGCAAGTATTTTAATACAAGCAGCAACTAATATGTTTAATGAATACTTTGATTATAAGCGTGGATTAGATGACCATACTTCTGTTGGTATCGGAGGCGCAATCGTAAGAAATGGTATGTCTCCTAAATCCGTTTATAATTTAGCAATAGCATTCTATGTTATAGCTGTCATATTAGGTATTTACATATGCATGCAAAGTACATGGCTATTAATACCAATAGGATTAGTTTGTATGGCAATCGGTTATTTCTATACAGGTGGACCAATCCCTATTTCATGGACGCCATTCGGTGAAATATTCGCTGGTTTCTTCATGGGATTTGTAATTGTCATGATTTCATTCTATATACAAACAGGTACTTTAAGCTTTTATCCAGCATTATTAAGTATTCCAGTTTCTATTACAATTGGACTTATCAACTTAGCAAATAACATTAGAGACCGCGAAAAAGACAAACAAAGTGGTAGAAAGACTTACGCAATCTTAGTCGGTAAAAGACTTTCCATCATGACTATGGCAATTCTATATATTTTCGCATATGTCTTTGTTATTTACTTAGCATTATTTAAACCATACGGCTCTCTTTTATGGTTGCTCGTCTTAATATCTGCACCATTCCCAATCAAAGCCGTACGTCGATTTAACAAAAATGACACACCACAAACAATGATGCCTGCAATGGCAGCTACAGGTAAAGCAAACACAATCTTCGGATTGTTATTAGCACTTGGTGTATATATTAGTGGTTTATTAGGTGGATTATAAAAATAAGACCATGCCAACTTTTGTTGGCGTGGTCTTATTTTTTTAAGAACTCAAGTATATCTTGTTCAATTTGTTCTTTATCGTCACTTCTTGTCATTAAATGTGTTGCATTTTTATAGGCTGTTAATTCTTTATGTTCTGATGATATATCATGATATATTTTCTCAGCACTATCTTGATAGAATCTTTGATCTAATTCTCCATACTTTATAGAGATAGGTATATTTACTGCGTCTAAATGATTCATAATATCCTCTATAAATGATGTAAAAAGACGTGCACCATCTTCATAATCATCAATGAGTGCAAGTTGGCGTTTACTTTCATCTTCATCTAAACCTTGGATCTGATTAATTCTTTCTCCATAATGATAAAGTCTTCTCTTAATATCTTTATTAGTTCTATTATGAGGTGTGGACATTGCTATACATTTCTTCACATCAAATGTTTCGACAAGTTTTAAAGACATAAGCGCACCCAATGAAACACCGAGCACATGAATGGTTTCATATCCACTATCCTTTAAATAGTGATAGCTATCTTGTACCTGTTCCCACCAATCATTTGTCGTATAGGCTAATATACCTTCTAAACTTAATCCATGTCCTTTATAAGCTGGAATATAGCAAGTATATCCCGCTTCGTTTAGAAACTCTGCTAAAGCTTTTACATCTCTTACTGTACCTGTAAATGAATGCAATAATATAACCGCTTCATCTCCACCTTTTAAAAATACATTTTGAGATTCTTTCAATTTCAACAATCAAATCACTCCGATTTCAATTTCGATATCACTATTATAACGCTTTTTCCATATAATAGTTTGTCGTTTCAAATCCCATTTTTTTATATAACTCATACGCAATTTGATTATGACCGAAAACATGGAGTCGAATACTTTTAATGTCATGTTCCTTGCAATACTCATCTATAGCTTGCATCGTCATTTTACCTAAACCTTTACCTCTTTCAGATTCGTCAATTTTAATATCATAAATAAAACTCTTTAATACATGATCTTTCTCGAATACATGTAGCCATAAAATACCAACCTTCTCTCCTTCATTAAAGATATTAAAAATTTTATGACCTTCTGTATGTAAACCATCAGGTAGAAGTTTCTTAAAATATGCTCTACCTCTCTCATCCGCTTCTTCAACAGACCAAGAACCACTTTTCACTTGTTCATCAGCAAATTCTTTCAAAGAAACCTCATAAAAATCATTAAAGTCCTGCATTTCCATTAATCTTAATTCAACAGTCATATAATCCCCACCAATCTCTATATTTAGGTCCATTATACACTTCTATAAATTAGAAACAAAAATACAATTATTTGTTTAACCACTTAATAAACATAATCCCTAAAATTAAAATACTCACAGCAACAAGCGATTCAATCTTCTCTTTCTTCGTCGTTTTACGAATACTTATACTTGCTTTCATATCAATCACACTCCGTCCATAATCAACTCAATAATCATTTCACTAGCATTATTTTGAACGTTTAATCATTCCTGCTAATATCAATACCGTTCCTACAATATTTGTAATAATATTAATAATTGTTAATACTCTTGACACTTTTTTATATCAAACACACCTCTTAATCATTAATTTTTCACAATAGACAAATATTGCCAAATTGTGTTATAATACAATTGAAAAAAGGACAACGTGCTGTAACACGTTGTCCTATGAGCCCGTTTTAAAGACGGTGACCAAAATTTAATGATTAAATAAATCATCTCAAACTAGTCAAAAGTTGTAAGAGATGGTTTATTTTTTATGATTTAAATCATTATAAGGAGTGAAACTATGAAGCAATCTAAATACATATTATTATCTACATTACCTATCTACATAATGTTCTTTATACAAGGATTCTACGCTATTATATATAAAGAAAACCCTATCGCTAGAGTAATTGCTGTAATTAGTATGATAATCTTTACAATTATGCTCACTCTTCTCGTTTCAAAGGTATTAGATGCTAGCAAACAAAAAATGGAAAAATAAGGTAATAAGATTTTAGACATAAAAACAAGCTATCACAACACTGTGATAGCTAAAAATTTGTCTAAAAATAGTACCATAACCATTAATTCTTTGTAAGGTACTTAATCTAAAATTTCAATCGACTTTATTTCACTTTCATCAAAGTCGTATATTTGTATTCCAGTATCTAAATATATAGAATATTCTCCACTTTCATTATCCATTTCATCATCATAAGTTATAACTTTACCTGTGAATTTTTGACCATCATCTGCTTCAATTAATACCATTTTTCCCACATAAGTCCATAGTTTCATAATTTACCCCCATGCTACAAGATCGGTTTCAGGAAACTCATTATTTTTAATATATTTCTCAATTCTATAAATCGCATGACCTAAATAGTTATTTGTACCTTCATCATATTCCGTATTTTTTGCATAGAGTATTTCACAATCATCAATTCTTATAGTAATTCTCCCTGACACTTTTTCGTTTTCGGGATAATAATCATAAGTCACGCTTTTTTCGTCTTTACGTACTAATATTAAAACTAACATTAATCATTACCTCCTTTTTCTAATTAACTCCTCTAGTGTTTTAATTCTTTTTCTCTTTTTGTATGTCGTTGTTTTAGTTGTTGTTTTTTCTTTAAGCTATTCTTTGGAATGCTTCAGCCGCATCTTTAGGTGGCATATAAGCGTCTAGTGTCGTTTCGTATTTCTTCAATGTTATCAACCTACTTATTCACTAATATTTACTATATTATATAATTTTTTCAAAATTCTTACAATAAAGCAAAAAGCTATCTAATATTACGTTAAACATTGAGATCAACATCAATCACGATTACATACTAAAAAAGCCCACCTATTTCATTTAGGTGAGCTTTTGGATATTCATATATAGTGTTGGCTATTTCATTCTTCATATATTTATTCCGAGTCTATTTTTATTTGGTTAACATATAATAAATTAAGGAAATGCAACAAATAATGATTATTATATTGATAGTAATCATAAAAATATCTTTAGCTTTATTTGTCATTGTAATCACCTCATATTATTATAAAGCTACACAGAGCTTATCCCCATGCAACGAATTGTGTTTTAGGTAACTCGTCTAAATCAACAATTTTTCTCATTCTACTAGCAGCATGTACGAAATATAATGACTTATACTTTTCAACTTCTGTTTTAGTAAAATCTATTATTTCTTTATCTTTTCTTCGCTTTGTTATTTGACCAGGCGTTAGTTCTTTATTATCTTCAGGATAATAATTATAAGTCACAATTTCATCATTGTATTCAATTAACTCCATTGTTAACATCTTAATCACTCCATTTAAGACTTAAATGACTATAGTATTAATGATATTACGCTTTTTATATCCAATATTATAATTATTCATTAAATCATGTTCAAGAGCTTTTTATAACTAGGATAAATAATCATTATGGTCACATGATTAAAAATATGGTGCTAGTGTGACCACGTTGTGACCAAAAATATTAAACCAGTTTAAATAAAAAAAGAAAAAACCTTGAGTTATCAAGGTTTTTTCTCAGAGTGTCGACAAAGTCTTAGACTTTGCCGGCATTTTTTTATGCGCATGCTTTCCGCGGGCATGTTCTCAGCCTGTAGTCTTCGAATC
>NZ_JAJNIR010000055.1:0-9460 GCF_022385935.1 Mammaliicoccus sp. J-M41
TACGACCATGTGTCGCTGGTAGACCAAGAACAAAAGGGAAAGTCGAGTCTATTATGAAGATATTGGATGAGATACATGCATATCAAGGAGAACTATATTTAAATGAGATTCCATCATTTATTTCAAATTTAAACGATCGATTAAATTATTCTGTACATGTAGGTACTGGTAAAATACCGATAATTGAATTGGAAAAAGAAAAGAGTTCCTTACAGACACTACCACATGTACATGTAAGAAACTCATATAAAGTGAAACATAAATACTTGAAAGTCAACCGTTCTAATATGATTACATATCAGACCAATCAATATTCAGTACCAGCTAAATATTGCGTAAAAACAGTTGAAGTTCAAATTTATGATCAAATATTACATGTATATTATAACACCAAATTAATCGTAGAACACCCTATCACACGCCGTAAATTAAATTATGAAAAGCAGCATTATCTAGAAACTTTAGCGATTTCCTGTGGAAATCATAATGATATTGATCAAATTGCATTAGATAATTTAAAAACGATAGGAGAGCTTTATGATGAGTAATTCAACAAATTATAGACGATTAAAAGAAAATTTAGAATATCTAAAAATGAATCGAATGATCAATCATTTAGATGAAGTCATAGACTTCAGCATTAAAAATGAAATGTCATTTATTGATACATTAGTAAAATTGAGTGATTATGAAATCGCAGTTAAAGAGGAAAATATGATTGAGTCAATGGTTAAAGTGGCAGCTTTCCCATTCAAAAAAGAACTATCAGATTTTGATTTTTCCTTTCAACCATCGATTAACAAACAAGAACTATTAGATTTTTCGAATTTACGCTTTATAGAAAACTATCAAAACATTGTATTTTTAGGCTCTAGTGGTGTCGGTAAGACACATTTAGCCACAGCCATAGGCATGGCAGCAGCTAAAAAAAGAGTCAGTACCTATTTTATAAAGTGTCACGATCTCATTCAGAATTTAAAAAGAGCACAGATAGAGAACAGGTTAGAAAGCAGAATCAAACATTATGGTAAATACAAACTGTTAATTATTGATGAAATTGGCTACTTACCAATTGATAATGAAGAAGCCAAATTATTCTTCCAACTAATAGATTTAAGATATGAAAAGAAGAGCACGATATTTACAACTAACATAAATTTTAATTTATGGAACGAAGTTTTTGAGGATCCTAAAATAGCAAACGCTATTTTAGATAGGATTTTACATCACTCAAATGTCGTTAAAATTACAGGTAAATCATACCGATTAAAAAACCACATACCGAGAGAAAGTGACAAGACATAACATCAATTTTGTACATTGTTAAACAATCAATTATGTACATTTTTACGTTGACATTTACAGTTGTCTTTAACTCACATCTTTCTCAATCTAGTGAGTTAATGTGGGCTTTAACTCACATGTTGTCTAACCATCTAATATTTTCAAATAAAAAAACATCTCATTACCCTATTTGAATATAAGGAATGAGATGTTATTTATTTTAATTTAGAAATTACGACCAAGACGCTTTTTATTATGCTTTTTCTTCTTTTAGTAATTCAAATTTAAGTACTGGTTTTCTTGCTGCTTGTGTTTCATCTAATCGACCAATGACAGTTGTATGTGGTGCTTCTAATACAACTTCTGGAGTTTCTTCTGCTTCTTTAGCAATTTGAATAAGCGTATCGCAGAATGCATCTAAAGTTTCTTTAGATTCTGTTTCTGTTGGCTCGATCATCATACATTCTTCCACGTTGATTGGGAAGTAAATTGTTGGTGGATGGAAGTTAAAGTCTAAGAGACGTTTAGCAATATCCAATGTTCTTACACCAAGTTTTTTCTGTCTTGAACCACTGATTACGAATTCGTGTTTACAGTGTTGTGTATATGGTGTATCAAAGTGATCTTGTAATCTTCTCAACATGTAATTAGCATTTAATACAGCTGTTTCTGAAACTGCTTTTAATCCATCTGGTCCCATCGTTCTAATATAAGTATAAGCTCTTAAATAGATACCGAAGTTACCGAAGAATGGTTTAACTCTTCCGATAGATTGTGGCATATCATGTTCGAATTTAAATGTATCATTTTCTTTAACTACTGTTGGTTTAGGTAAAAATGGTACTAAATCTGCTTTAACACCGACTGGTCCTGAACCAGGTCCACCGCCTCCATGAGGTCCTGTGAATGTTTTGTGTAAGTTTAAGTGAACAGCGTCAAACCCCATATCCCCAGGTCTAACTTTACTCATAATTGCATTTAAGTTAGCACCATCGTAATACAGTTTACCACCTGCTTGGTGTACGATTTCTCTGATTTCTAAAATATCTTCTTCGAATAAACCTAATGTGTTAGGGTTAGTTAACATGATAGCAGCTGTGTCGTCTCCAACTACACGTTTTAAGTCTTCGATATCAACTAATCCTTTTTCATTAGATTTTACAGTTACTGTATCGAAACCTGCTACTTTTGCAGAAGCTGGATTCGTACCGTGAGCTGAGTCTGGAACGATAACTTTCGTTCTATTGAAATCGCCATTTGCTTCGTGGAAAGCTTTAATCATTAATAAAGCAGTCCATTCACCGTGCGCACCTGCTGCAGGTTGAAGTGTTACTTCATCCATACCCGTAATTTCTTTTAAATGTTCTTGTAAATCATAAATGATTTCTAATGAGCCTTGAACAGTTGAAACATCTTGTAATGGATGTGCGTTTGCAAAGCCAGACATTCTAGCGACTTTTTCATTAATTTTAGGATTGTATTTCATCGTACATGAACCTAAAGGATAGAATCCAGTATCTACACCATGGTTTTTATTAGATAATTCAGTGTAGTGGCGCATTAAATCTAATTCACTAACTTCTGGTAATTCTGCTTTTTGTTTTCTTGTAAATTTATCTCCTAAAAGATCTTGAACATCTTGTGTTTCAACATCTTTTTCAGGTAAAGAATATGCAAATCTATCTTTTCTAGATCTTTCAAATATTAATTCGCTTGATGGTTTACGCACTGTATTCACCTACTTTTTTGATAAATGTGTCGATTTCTTCTTTTGTTCTTAATTCTGTTACTGCAATTAACATATGATTGTTTAATGCTTCGTCTATAAAACCTAAGTCAAATCCACCAATAATACCTTCTTCAAGTAATTCAGCGTTGATTTCACTTATAGGTTTGTTAAATTTAACAACAAATTCGTTGAATGAAATACCTTCTAACACATCAAATCCAGCTTCTTGCATTTTTTGTTTCATGTAAGTTGTCTTTTCCATGTTAAGTTTAGCCATTTCAAACACACCATTCTTACCTAAAGCACTCATGCAAACTGATGCTGCTAAAGCATTTAGAGCTTGGTTAGAACAAATATTTGATGTCGCTTTATCTCTTCTAATATGTTGTTCACGTGCTTGTAACGTAAGAACAAAGCCTCTATTGCCATCTTCATCTTGCGTTTGACCAACTAAACGTCCTGGTAGTTTTCTCATAAGTTTCTTAGTAGATGCAAAATAACCACAATGAGGTCCACCATATTGTGCTGGAATACCGAATACTTGTGCATCACCTACAACAATATCAGCACCGAACTCTCCAGGAGGTGTAATTAAACCAAGTGCTAATGGATTGCTTGATACAATAAATAAAGCTTTTTTATCTGCGATTAACTGTTTAATTGCCTCTAAGTCTTCTAAAGAACCAAAGAAGTTAGGATATTGAACACATACTGCTGCTGTATCGTCATCGATAACTGCTTTCAACTTTTCTAAGTCTGTTACACTACCGTCTAAATCAACTTCAACTACTTCAATATCTTGTGCTTTAGTATATGTTTTAAGTACTTCTATAGATTGATAATGTACAGATTTAGATACAATTACTTTTGACTTCTTAGTATGACCTGCTGCAAGAACAGCTGCCTCAGCAAAAGCAGTTCCACCATCATACATAGATGAATTAGCTACATCCATACCAGTTAGTTCGCAAATTAAAGTTTGAAATTCAAAAATAGCTTGTAATTCACCTTGTGAAATTTCTGGTTGATAAGGTGTATAAGCAGTATAAAATTCTGAACGAGATATAACATGATCTACAACAGTTGGAATATAGTGATCATATACGCCAGCGCCTAAAAATGAAGCATGTGTCTCACTTGTAATATTTTTATTCGCAATTTGAGATAGTTCACGTAATAAAGGCGTTTCAGCTTTCTTTTCTTTAATATTTAATGGTTTATTAAACCTTACAGATTCAGGTATATCCGTAAATAATTCGTCTACAGATTGAATACCAATGACATCTAACATTTCAGATTTATCTTTTTCAGTTAAAGGTATATAGCGGTGACCCATTTTATTCACTCCTATGATTTAAATGATGATTTTTTAACAATTTTAGCTTTTACTTGTCTTTTTCTAACTTGTATTAAAATTTCTTTATCTAATTCAAATGCACCCTTCTCAATTAATCCCATAGCAATTGATTTACCAGTTGAAGGAGACCGTGTTCCAGAAGTTACATAACCAATTTCATTACCATCAGTATCTAGAATTGCATAATCTGTTCTTGGTATGCCTTTATCAATCATTTCTATACCGATTGATTTTCTTGGAGCGCCATTTTCTTTTTGAGCTTTTAATACATCTTTGCCTATAAAGTCATCTTCAATTAATGGTTTAACAGCAAATCCAATACCAGCTTCATATGGTGTGATTTGTTCAGATAAATCTTGGCCATGTAATGGTAATGCAGCCTCAAGTCTTAATGTATCGCGTGCACCAAGACCACATGGAACAACATTTTCGTTTATAAAACCATCCCAAATTGCTTTAGTGTCTGCAGCGGCACAATAAACTTCAAAACCATCTTCACCTGTGTATCCAGATTGAGATAATATAACTTCTTTCCCGAATAGTGTTACATTTTGTTTAAATTCAAACATCTTCATTTCTGATACATCATCACTGACTAATTTTTGAATTAGTTCGCGTGCTTCTGGACCTTGGATTGCTAATTGGCCATATTCAGAAGATTTATTTTCAACATTTACATTAAAATCTTTAATTGATTTTAACCATTCGAAGTCTTTATCTGTATTACCTGCATTGACAACTAAGAAATAAACTTTGTCGTCTAATTTATAAACAACTAAATCATCAATCACGCCGCCATCTTGGTTACATAGTGTTGTATATTGAGCTTTACTATCTGTTAATAATGTTGAATCATTCGTTAATGCGTATTGAATAAACTGATCCGCTTCTTCACCTGTAACGAGAATTTCACTCATGTGACTTACATCAAAAATACCTACATGATTTCTTACTGCATTGTGCTCCTCTTTAATACTTGAAAATTGGACTGGTAAAGCCCATCCAGAAAAATCAATTACTTTAGCACCTTGATCTATATAAGTTTGATACAAAGGTGTTTGTTTTAAATCTGTCGTCATCATAACTCTCCCCTTCTGAATATGTATAATAAAAAAACAGGGTAGCTTTCGCTACCCTGTTGAAGTGCTCTTCAGGAATGCGTCACAAAGTTATCCTTTTGCCTGAGAGATTCACTCAAATCTGGCTTGCTCCTTCGGCGATGAATATATCATTCATTCTCTCTAACTTTGATCATTCGCAAATATTTAAGCTTATAGAGATTCAATAATCTCACTTGCAACTACTTCTCTAGGTCTGTTAGCATCAATATGCTTGAATGCGATTTCATTATAACTTAATTCTCGTTTTGAATACAAGGTTTTTAATTCATTTAATGACTTTCCGTTAGCATTCGGTCTGTTATTATCATGATTAATTCTATTAAATAGAATTTCGACATCACATTTTAACCAAAAAGTATTGTCATTTTGCTTTAATAATTCTTTACATAATTCTGATTCTACAATACCGCCACCAGTTGAAATAATCACATCTTGGTCAATCCATTTTTTTAAAGCCTGATACTCTAAATCTCTAAAATGTTTTTCACCATATTTTTCAAAAATTTGTGGGATTGGTAATTGAGTTGTTTCAACGATATAAGTATCTATATCTACTAAACTTTTATCATAATGTTCGCTCAACAAATTTCCGATAGTTGTTTTGCCAACACCCATAAATCCAATTAATACGATTGACATTAAATCTACTCCTCAGTTGTTTCATTTCAACTTAAACTTTATTCTATCTCATTATTCAGAAAATAAAAAGCTTAAAATTATTTATTTATCATAATTTTTATTTCACGTACATAGTATTGCTCTAAATTGTGATAAGTATTAAGCTTAAAGCTATATTGTACTAAGTAAAATGACAAAAAGGAACTATATATAAATAATATTCCAAGTAATAACGGTAAAATAAAACCAGCATCATTAGATATAAATTTCTTCAAGTATTTCTTTATCGCCTTTTCTTATAATAATAAATACTTTAAACGTTTCGTTAGATATTTTATCTACTTGAAAAGTCTTCACATTATTAACCAAAGTGATGTTACCTCGGCCATTTATAGTTTTTATTATCTTTCCATTTAATAATGTGAATTCTGTAGAACGTGTTTCATTTATGAATTTAATCCTGTTATAAGCGTTGTCTAATTTTATAGTACTCTCTTTTATTTCATCGGAGAGTTCTTTTCTGAACATCATCAATTCAAAATGTGTATGATCCATTGCATTATCTTTAAATAAATAAAGACTCTTAATGAGCAATGGGATTAAAGCTAATATAATTAATAAAAAAGATAATGACAGTAGCATTTCTATCATCGTAAAGCCTTTACTATTTTTCAATACATATTTTTTCATTTTTCAATTCATCTTTCATACAAACTTTTGTATTAAACTCTAAATATTTATATCTCTTTACATCATATTTTGGTTCGATAGATTTTGATTGCACAGTTTGATAAAGCATTTGATAAAGCTTTATTCTATCGTGTTCTCGAGTGATATTTTCATTTAATGTTGTAACTAAAGGCAGTAATGTCCCACTCAATAGCATTATGATAAAAATAGACAACATAAAATCTATAAACACATACCCATCATGTCGTTTCAACAATTCTATATCTCCCTTTCTCGATGCGAAAAATAACATGATACTTTCTTTCATTAAATTCCACTTTTAAAGTACCAAATTGGTTAATATTACCCTCTCCATCAAAAACTAATGTCGTAAACTCATTATTTTTAGAAATACGACCTTTATAGAGCGATATGGATTGAATCTGATTCTTCTCAATTTGATAAAATATTTTATCTGAATTAGGTTTAAACCAAACTAATATAGGTTGCTTTTGTGATAGAGATTTCGTTTCTAAGAACTCTAGCTTAGTTTCAAAATCATCTATGCCATTGTTTAATCCACTACGAGCCAATGCGTTTATAGATAAATACATTGTCACCATAAAGATAATACTGATGATGGATAACACAATAATCATTTCCACCAGCGTAAAACCTTTATTAACATTAATGTGCAACAACTTCACCATTTTCAAGTGTAATTGTTTCACCTGATTTACATGTCAGTTGCTTTTGATTAATATAACCATCACTTACTAAATCATTTATAGAATTTGGTTTAGCATCGTGCTTCAATGTATAAGCTTCTATTTGTCCAGCAACCATCTTCACTTGAGCCTGACATCCAGTACTTTTTACCGTCTCTGATTGCTTGCTAATGTTTGGTATGATGATCACCAATAATATACTTATTATTAGAAGAACTATTAACATTTCAATTATAGTAACGATAAACGCTATATATTCTATTACATTCGAAGTACTGTTGTTGCAGGAATAACTAAAAAATTATATTTATTTTTATTCATCGTTTTATTATTTCCCTGTGGTCAATATGTTACTTTTTAATATCTATAATCTCTTTGTGTTGAGTTTTCTGACAATTATATATGTGGTCAATATTTTAGTTAAACATCGCTTTAGAAAACAGAACATTTGTTCGTATAATTAAACTACTAATTATACGTGAGGTGTTTAAATTGAAAATCATTAACCCTGGTATGCCCGAACCATATAAATATGAAACGGACTATAGAAAAATACCTAAAAAGTATCTAAACAGTAATATCCCAGAGGGACGTAAGATGATTAAGTGGGCGCCATTTGCTAGTGTGCCACAACAATACGAAATTATTAATCAGCATATTAAAGACCAAAGTAAGACAGATAAACCTATCTTAGATGAATTAGCGTTACGTGATTTGAACGATGTGTTGGCTCAAAAATTATTTTATGATCCACCAGCAACGATTAAGTATTGGGAAAATGGATACTACAAAACGATTGAATGTGAGATTAATAAGTTTGATAGTGAAAGGAATAAGTTAGAGGTACTAGAGAATGGCGAGAAAGTATTATTGAGTATGGATTGTATTGTGGAGATAGAGTAAAAGCACCATATTTACAGTACATTTATGATAAAGTGTATATTAAAGTAAAAACTATTATAATCCAAAAACATTTAGGAGTAGATTCAATATGAATAATTTAGGAACTTTATATTTTTTCACAGGTAAAATGGGTGCTGGAAAAACAACAATGTCAAAACAATTAACGAACGAAAAAAATGCAGTTTTATTATCAGAAGACGAATGGCTTGAAAGTCTGTATCCAAATAAAATTAAGACAATAGAAGATTATCAAAATTTGTCAAAACAAATAAAACCTTTGATAAAAAAACATGTACAGAATATATTGTGTGTTGGGACAGATGTAGTTATGGACTTTCCAGGAAACACCAAAAATCAAAGAAGATGGTTATTAAATATAGCTAATGAAATAAATGCCTATCATAAACTTATATATATAAATGTTGATAACAAAAAATGTTTAGAACACCTAAAAATAAGACAACTAGAGGAACCAGAAAGGAATAATTTTGATACTGAATCTACTTTCAATTATCTCACTTCATTCTTCGAGGAACCAAAGGAATTGGAAGGATTAAATATTCTAGAAATAAATAGCAATGATTAATAAATAAAGTACACTATCTCTATAAGGTGATTAAATGTTTAAAGACAAAAGGTATTATATTCTAATGGTTCCCTTTCTAATTTTATGTCTAATTTTAGTATATGTACTTCCAGCAGAATATTACCTACTTATACCGGTGGTTTGTATCATATTCCAACTACTTTACCACTTTTTATTTAATAACGATAAAAGCAGTAAAAATAAAAAGACCACCCTGTAATATGGGTGGCTATATACTTCTAACCTCTTCCGCCTAATTAAATTATAGCATAAAAAAAGCCCACCTATTCATGGCACTGCACCCTTACTAAGGGAGCACAATAAAAACACTATTTTCTAGGCTGCTAATTTCCTATATTCTATAGGGGATAAGCAGCCTAGTTTTTGTTGAATTCTAACTTTATTATAGTTTTCAATGTAATTTTCGACAATATCTATTACAATGGTATTAGAGCTTCTAAGCCC
>NZ_JAJNIR010000056.1:0-7288 GCF_022385935.1 Mammaliicoccus sp. J-M41
AGTTTAATCATGATTTTAGTGGAAAATATTAATCCATATAAAAAAACAAACTGAACTTATAAATTTAAGTTCAGTTTGTCCACAGTCTGAGAAAAAACCTTGAGTTATCAAGGTTTTTTCTTTTCACTATACGTGACTAATTAATCTGAGCGGAGATGGAGGGATTCGAACCCTCGCGCCGCAGAACGACCTACACCCTTAGCAGGGGCGCCTCTTCAGCCAACTTGAGTACATCTCCATGGCTCCACAGGTAGGACTCGAACCTACGACCGATCGGTTAACAGCCGATAGCTCTACCACTGAGCTACTGTGGAATAATTAAATTTTTATCAAGCACAAATACTATTATATCAAGCATCTTAATATTTTCAAGAGAAAACCTAAAAAAATTAACGGAACATTTACACTTTAGTTGCACTTGTTCCGTTAATATTTATTTTCGTATGCTAATATTGATTTTTTAAATACATCTTAATAACATCAAGTACACTATATCCATCTTGAGTTAAGTCAATATTAGGTGTATTTAGTTGTTTAATAAAGATATTATTACGGTGATTTCTATAGTACAAACATAAACAGTTTAAGTATTGATGATTAATTACGTGGTAGGAAATTGGAAAAACGAGGCTTTGATCTTGCTCTAAAAATATCTTGGTCTTATTGCCATTGTATTCTTTGAAATCTTTAACATAGAGTATATTTATCCATGTGTTGTCTATTGACCTTTCGGAACCTGTGCAGAAAAAATAAGTGGATGTAACTGCGGATACTAAAATCGGGGGTTTGCTAGTAATTCTGGTAAGCCTTTTTGTAAAAAGCTTTCTTTCATTGAAGTGTTCTCCATAAAAGCGACATGACTGATTCATAATTTCTTGAGGTTTCTGTTTAATAATGAACGGTTCTCTACCCGCTTCAGACACCTCAGTATGAATGGTATGATCGTCTACTCTGACTCCTCTAATGTACATCGTGTTTTGTTTAATTACGTATTTACTCATAGTATGCTCCTTTCAAAATTTATGTAATTACAACGAATGGATTTACATTTATTGTAATTACATAAAATATAATCTATATTTAAATGGAAGTCAATACTTTTTGGAATAAATTCTATTGTTTTTCTATAAATTCTAAACGATTTCCAAAAGGATCTAATAAATGGATTCTATTTGCGCCTGGAAAACGATTATCTGCTTTAAACTCTATTTTTTCATTCGTTAAATGTTCTTTTAAATCTTCTAGATTTTCAACATTAATAGCTGGATGTGCTTTTTTTAATGGTTCAAATCCTTCTTCAATACCAATATGCAAATCAATTTGATTAATATTAAACCAAACGCCTCCATTACCTCTCAATGACTCAGGCTTTTCTACTTCTTTAAACCCTAATTGATTACAATAGAAATATCGTGCTTTATCCTCTGATCCTTTAGGTGCAGATAATTGAACATGATCCCACTTTTTTAATTGATACATAATGATTCTCCTTAAGTATTTTTGTTATATATGGTTCGACTACTTAAAACTTTCACAACCGTATTCTGAATTGTGAGCAAAATAATTTGAAATTAGATTATAGTAACATATAATGAATTTATAGAGTAAGTTTATCACTGATTTCGAATTATAAATTTACTTTTTAAAATTTCTGAATATTCATTGCATTTAGAAAATAAATACGCTATAATTTTAACAAATAAAGTCAAGGGGTTGTTTAAAATGAAACAATATTCTCAAGTTAAGCACCAGAGTTTAGAAACTTTTGTTAATAACTTAAATGATTTATCAGTTGAGCTTGTGATTGACTCTGCTTTACGTGAAAATCGTAAAAGAGAATTAATGGTTTTAATTGATGAAGCACTTGCGAATCGTAATAATACTTTATTTGAACAATACAGTGAAGAATTAATTCAGTTGGAGGATTTACAATCGTGAGTTGTCATTTAAAATTTAACACATAATAAGAGACTACTTTTGAAAACATTCAAAAATAGTCTCTTTTATTTGTTTATAGCATTAAATTAATAATTTCTTCTTTAGCGATATCTCCAAAATAGTGATAAACATCAATATCTTTTAATGCTTCTTGAATAGATGATTTTTGATGTTGAACACCTATTAATGCTTCTTCAATATCTTTTACATCACCGACACCAAAGAAATCACCGAATATTGCTGCGTGTTCTATTTTACCTTTTTTAACATCTAATTTAATTTGGACAAGTCCTCTATCAAATTTATGACTTCTTTCAAAGTTGTATTTAGGATTCTTGCCATAATTCCATTCCCATTTTTGGTATTTATTTTTACTTAGTTCATTAATGTTATCCCAATCTTCATCTGTTAAATGATACTCTTCAACATCTTCACTACCTTGTTGTTTAAAGATAGATGTAAGTATACGTTGTTTAAATGTTTCAATATCCATTGGCTCTTCTAAGAACTCTTGTATGTTTGCGACACGTGATCTTATGGATTTAATACCTTTAGATTTTATTTTTGCTTCGTTAACGCGAAGTGCATTAACAACCTCTTCGATTTCACTATTTAACATCAATGTCCCATGTGAGAACATGCGATCTTTTTGTTTAACCATTGCATTACCTGATATTTTTCTTTCCCCGACTTGTATATCATTTCTACCAGATAATTCTGCTTTAACACCCATTTCATTTAAAGCATCAACAATTGGTTGTGTAAATTTCGCAAAGTTATGGAAACTGTCTTCGTCATCTTTTGTAACAAAGCTAAAGTTTAAATTACCTAAATCGTGATATACAGCTCCACCACCAGAAATTCTTCTTACTACTTTGATGTTGTGTTTCTCAACATACTCTTGGTTAACTTCTTCAATCGTATTTTGATTTTTCCCTACAATAATAGATGGTTGATTAATATAGAATAGGAAATAACTATCATCTTTAGGAAGAGAAGTTAAGACATATTCCTCCATAGCTAAATTAATCATTGGATCGTTAATACCATTATTACTTACAAATTTCATTATATTTCCTCCTTCTTTTCTCCCCAAATAGCCTCAAGTATTATAGTACCATATGTTTGATTAATCATATGTATGATATGTTTATGTTAAAATAGAGTATATTTGTTAATACTTTATAAACTGGGTATTATTTAGTATAATGTTTCATAGTATTATTTAGGAGGAATAAGATGACAATCGCAGAAGTTGGAAATATCATAGAGTTTCAAGATGGATTAAGAGGTAGAGTTGAAAAAATTAATGAAAACTCAGTTATCGTAGATATCACAATTATGGATAACTTTGAAAGTTTAGAGTTACCTGAAAAAACTGTAGTGAATCATAAGCGTTATACAATAATTTCTGAAGAGGGATAATAGTGAAGAGACAAATTAATCCTCAATTAATATGGTTCATATCTAGTTTCATTATTTTTCACATTATTTTATTCATTATGCAAGGTGAAAAAGAAGTATTCTGGTACTTATATACTGGTATTATGCTGATTGCGGGCATTAGCTATGTCTTTTATCAACGTGACATCAAATCTAAGCGATTACTTCAATCAATTGGATATGGTCTTATTGGTGCCATTATATTAGTTCTACTTCAGCTATTATTATCACAAATTTATAATGGCTTGTCATATGCATCCTTATTAAAAGAATTAATGCATGCTGGCGTATTTTATAAGTGGCAAATGCTTGTAACAATTGTAATTGCTATACCTTGTCATGAGTTATATATTAGAACAATTTTACAAAATCAGTTACAGCTGAAATTTTCACAACCTATTATTGCAATCGTTGTGAGTGCCCTTGCATCTAGTTCACTATTTTTATATTTAGATAATTTAGCTATATTTATGTTTATATTTTTAGCACAACTCATATTATCTACATTGTATTTCTACACGAAAAGAATCGTAACATCTTATGTAGCTCAAATTGCAGCAATCATCATACTCGTTATAATTTTTAGCTAATACATTTAATAAAATAATCCCCAAAAATTTTAGCAATTATGCTAACTTTTTGGGGATATTTTTATAATACTTCAAAATGATGTTCTAAATCATATTTGCCCTTTGATTCCGTCAGTTCTTCAATCATATATTCGATGACAGTCTTTTTCGCTCTCTCATACGTTGATTCAGAAATGATCTTATTAACGTGTCTAAATAAATAATCCGTCATAATAACTGAATAGGTAGCTTCTAAATCAATATTATTTAAGTTAACTCTACTGCCTACAGGTTTACTCAAATCAATCGTATATTCGAAACCTTTCCATACAGTCATAAGTGTCGGTTCTAAAATATGGTCATTATATTGAACCGTGTCCCCTTCTTTATACAGTGCTGTAGCAGTTCTTTCTATAATGCGCTTTATTTCAGCACCAGATAAATTAATTTTGACAGGTTTATCAGTATGTACATATGATTGATAAACATCTTTAACTTGTAACTCGCCACGTAAACCTTTACCAGTCGGGTTCCCAATTTGTGCACAAACAAAATCAGTTTCTTTAAATGCTCTCGTCATACTTTGTTGAATACATTCCATGAACTTATGCGGTTTTATAAATAAGTCTGTTAATTGTTTATAATCTAACACAACAGGTACGTCAACAACGCTCTGTTCAGACCAATGTTGGACTGCTTTTTGGTCGAAATACGTTAGTTCCAATAAATCTCTATCTTCAGGATAACTTGAAATTTCTACGTGCTTAATAGACGTATCGATAATTTCTACAGAGTTTGCTCTTTTTTTGAATTGAATAGACATATCTACAATATTCGTAGCATCTTTACCTGGTTGTATAAACTGTGTTTCTTCGACTTTAAGATCAACAATATGTTCTTGATGTCCAGTAATAATGACATTTACGCCTTCTGTACTTTTTGTCATACTTTCAGCGTTGTTACTGTAATATGATCTATAATTATTTTTATCTGTGTAAGTGTTTAAGCCACCATGGTATAACATAATCAAGAAGTCAGGGCTTTCTTTTTCATGTAAATATCTCACCCATTTTTTTGCTGTAGTCATAGACTCACCAACAAGGACTTCGTCTTCAAACTCAACGTTTTTATTTTCCATAAGACCACTAGATGTGAATCCTATGATGCCTATTTTTATACCTTCTACATATTTAATCGTATAAGGTGTTGTAAAATATGGTTCACGAGTCTTACTATGTTCAATATTTGCTGCTAACCAAGGAAATCTGCTTAAAGCAATAGATTTATTTAAAAAGTCTAAGCCAAAGTTGAATTCGTCAGGGCTCACACCACTTGCATCAAATTGCATTTCATTCATCACTTTAATCATTGGATTTCTCTTATATGGGGCAATTTGAGCATAATAAAAAGCAAACATTGAACCTGACAACATGCCACCATTATCTAACAATAAGACGTGGTGATTGGTTTTGCGTTTATGTTTAACGTAAGTGGCCATCTTTAGAATGTTACCACTAATACCACTTTTTCCTATTTGTCCATGTAAGTCAGAAGTAGCTAATAAATCAATTGTTATGGTTTCATTCGTATTCAATGCTATCCCCACCTTTTTTATTTATTTTACCATTTTTAAATACTGTTAGGGCAGTTTACGACCATTTGGATAGAAAATTTATTTAATATGTATTGGCAATAATTGTTAATCATAATATACTCTATTAGTAAACAATAAACTTGGAGGCAATAATGAAATCATTTAATAAATTAATCATCATTAATTTTGCTATCGCTTTAGTCATTTCATTAATGATTGGTATTATTATAAATAAAAATTATACAAATAGAGTGAATCAAAGATTAGAAACGACGAAAGAAATTGTAAACTTAAAAATTAATACATTTATAAATGAATCAAATAGCATCTCTGAATCTTTAACGACTATTTTATCTAACAGCCGCAATGAAAAATTTATTAATCAATTTTTAGAAGATAATCACATCAGATACACTTGGATCGACCATATTTATATATTGAATGATCAAAAACAAATCGTCTATGACTCTAAAGGCGCTGATTATACCTCTCTTGAAGATTTTAACAAATATAAGTTTCAATTTCCTTTTACAGCTAATTCTAGTTTAAGCAGTGAAAAAATCTCATTAAAAAATGCCAATACATTATTATTAACGAATCATTTAAAAGTTCAAAATAAAGACTACACTGTTGCTTCAGAAATCAATATGTCTTCATTCAAAAATGAAATTAATTTAATTTCTAAAAGATATCACATTCAAGTTAATGGAATCGATGGTACTGAAATCTATCAAGTTGGAAAAGAATATAAACACTCTAAATCCGTAACATATTTATATGATCAATTACCAATCTCATTAACAATTAGCGGACAGTATAATTTTATAACGCGCATAATTTTACCGAGCATTTTTATATTTTTAGTGGTATTTTTATTATTATCTATTGTGACACTTATATTAAAAAATAGATCCGAACGATTAGAACATGAAAAAGTCATCGAACAAGCTAATAATGAAAAACTTAGATTAATAGGTACACTTGCTGCCAATACAGCACATGAAATTAAAAATCCACTTACAAGCATTAATGGCTTTATCGAACTAACGAGAATGAAATATGATAAAGATAAACAAGATCATCACTTTAATATCATTTCAGAAGAACTAGATAGAATTAATAATATCGTGACACAGTTTTTATTTTTAGGAAAGCCAACTAACCTTGCCTATTCAAATGTCGATATTAATCAATCTATCAAAGAAGTTTCACAATTTTTGAAGTATGAACTTGAACAACATAACATTAATATTGCTTTAACATTACCTGATAGCCCTATCTATGCATTTATTTCAGAAGATCAATTAAAACAAATTCTCATCAATCTCATTCAAAATGCTAAAGATGCTTTATTAGATGTTGAACAACCAGAAATTGAAATTCAATTACAACATACACATGCAAAACAAGCGACGATTATATTTAAAGATAACGGTACTGGAATGTCTAAAGAGACACAACAAAAGATATTCGATCCTTTCTTTACAACGAAAGAATCTGGTAGTGGTCTCGGTTTATATTTAAGTAAGAAACTCATTGAAGATTGGGAAGGCGAAATTAGCGTATTTACAAATATGACTAAAGGTACTACCTTTATGATTACTATACCTACTATTAAGCCATAAGAAAAAGCAAGCGACCTAGTCGCTTGCTTTCAGAGTGTCGACAAAGTCTTAGACTTTGCCGGCATTTTTTTATGCGCATGCTTTCCGCGGGCATGTTCTCAGCCTGTAGTCTTCGAATC
>NZ_JAJNIR010000057.1:0-5397 GCF_022385935.1 Mammaliicoccus sp. J-M41
AATCATTTCATATTGGTCACGTTTATTCTCGGATTTATTTAACATAGAATCAACTCCTAAATAAAATTTCAACTATATTATAAAATGGATTGTTAATTTTCGGTATTTTTTTAGCGCTGACTCCTGCGGGAACAGCATGATTCGAAGACTACAGGCTGAGAACATGCCCGCGAAAAGCATGCGCATAAAAAATGCCGGCAAAGTCTAAGGCTTTGTCGACACTCTGAAACACCCTAATTTTAGGGTGTTTTTTATTGCGTTTTTTAGGGGTTGAAAAATGTTTTTTTCTTATCTTGATATTTCTTCAGTAAGATTTGCAATCCATCTAATCCAACCTCTGATAGTACTACTTCTACGTACTCTAGTAACGTCTGAACCAACGTTATATATGTTGCATTGTTTCATATAATTGACTGTTTCTGATTTATTAGGTACTTCATTATTCTTAATGTAATGTTTGAATGCTAAATAGAATGGCTTATGTGAGATGATTTCATCTGCAAGTGATAGATACTTTTCTTTAATTTCTTTTTGTATAATATCTAGTCCTTTTTTAGTAATTCTATACGCAATTTCATTATCCTCATTAGTAAACTTTTCTATTAAACTTAAATAAATTCCTGCATTTGTATAGTATGCAGTTTGTCTTGAGGTAAAAGCATAATTAAGAGTTATTTCTTCAAAAGTTAAATCTTTTTCAACTAGTAGATTAAGTAAATCTATAACTCTTTCGAAGTTATCTGCTTGTGGAAACGGCACAAGTGGTTCTGGTACTTCACTAGCATTTTTATATATATTAATTAAGTCATCTTTGATGATACTTTTATGATTAAACATGAAATTAACTTGTTTCACTAATTGTAGTGAGTTGTAGTTATTTATATCAGCAACATCATAAATAAAAAAGCTGTACACATCATTCGACAGAGTAAAGAAGATAGGACTTATTTTCTTATTAGTACGTGTTTGTAAAGTTCTGAAAGGATAGTACAATTGACGTGCCATAAAGTCATCTGCAGTATGCATTTTAGATTCGACAATTAAAAAGTGGTTTTTACTTTCGTAGCTACCATCGATTTCTATTTGAGACTTCTCTACCCCAAAATTATAGTTAGTATTAGTAGTTTTATTAAGAACATCATAAGAGAATGTTCCTGAACCCATTCTACCAGTGACAGTTAAATCTAAATTTTCATTGTTCGCTAATTTACTAAGCATTCTACTAATATGTGCAACATTTAATGCGACACTTTCAGATGTAACGACTTTTGGATTAATAGTATCAATAGAATGAGGGAAGCTAACGATTTCCGGTTTGATATTTTTCTCATATTTAAGTTCTTTGTATACATCAAAATTTCCGATAACGTAGTTTCCACGTCTGTTTGGCAAAATTACAAGGTTTTCGTCTTTGAATTGAGTAGGTAGGTTATTGTAATGGTCAAATTTTGTCATCAGTCTAGGTTCTCTAACTTTTTTAATATCATCTGCACTTATTTCATAAAACCCATTCTTATGGCAATCATCAACAATATCGTGCGTTTCAAATAATATCTGCCATGCTTTATCATTTTTTGTATCTAATTTCTTCTTACCATTCATATATAACACCATCCCTTTAAGTTAATTTAATTATAAATGAGATGGTAAAATAATGAAAATATTAATAGGATAACAAACAGTTGCATAAGCATGTTATTATAAATAAATAGAACGAGCGTTCGTAAATAAATTTAAGGTGATTTATATGACTAATAATAATGAAATAATAAAGCCCATACTAAAGTATGTAGGTGGCAAATCAAAAGTTTTACCAGATATTAAGGCAAATATGCCAACTGAATATAATCGATATTTTGAGCCATTTTTAGGTGGTGCCAGCGTTTTATTAGGTATTCAACCTGCATCGGCAATAGTTAATGATATTAATTTTGAAGTAATTAATCTTTATAGAGTAGTTAAAGACAATCCATTTGAATTAATAGAAGACTTAAAAAAGCATGTGAATGAAAAAGAGTATTACTATAGTATCAGAGCGTTAGATAGAGATGAGGAAACATTTTCTAAACTAACTGCTGTAGAACGTGCATCACGTATTCTTTACATTAACAAAACCGGATTTAATGGAATTTTACGATATTCTCAAAAAGGGTACCTAAATGTACCGATGGGTAAGTATAAAAAACCAAATATCGTTAATGAAGAAGGTATTTTAAAATTAAGTAAGTATTTAAATGAAAACGACATAACAATCTTAAATACTGATTTCGTAGAGGCTTGTGCTGATGCAAAAGAAGGTGACTTTATATATGCAGATAGTCCCTATATTCCTATTTCAAAAACATCGGCTTTCACATCATATAATGCAGATGGATTTACATTAGATGAGCAAATTCGATTAAGGGATTTAGCCTTAGATTTAGACAAAAGAGGTTGTAAGGTAATGTTAAGCAACAGTTCAGCAGATATGGTGTATGATTTATACAAAGGTTTTAATATTAGACATGTTGAAGTAGCAAGAGCTATTAACAGTAAAGGCGATGGCCGTGGTAAAATTAAAGAGGTATTAATAACAAATTACTAAATGATAAAGATGAGGAGTAATTTAATGCCAACTACAGTAAAAGTAAATAGGCGTGAGGCACGTCTTATAATGAATTCAGCAATAACGTTGTGTGATTATGTATTAGATGTATTTGAAGATAAGAAAAGTAAGGATAATTGATAGGAGAAATATTAATTCTACAGTAAAAATCTGACTTTGGAGGTATATATGGATTTTATAAAGGATTGTACTAGTAGGTTTTCTGGATTACTTTATTTTGTAACTTACTTACAAATGTTTTGCTATGGGTTATTATTGCCACCAATACAAACAATAACAAAAAGTGATATCAACACAGACTTTTATCTGTTTATACTACCGCTATTATTTACATATATTTTTGAAAATATCTATGATATAAATTCTGATACTAATAGCTTATACAATTATGATAAAGAAATGAAAGTTCTCAAATCTGCAAATATTATAATTATATTTATAATGGGGGCTCTATTTATAAATTTAATAAACGGTATTAATATACTTGAATTTTTTCATATATCTAAAAAAATTGATACCCTGTATATTTTCGTACTGACTATCACATGTTTCTTCATAACCTTTGTATTGTGTATTATACAAGACACTAGGTTAGATCAATCTCATCAATTAAAAAGTAAAAATCTCATACTATTTTTTAAATATTTATCTATCATTATTATATGGATAATTAATTTAGTATTGATATATATCGTGAGTTTAAAGGGAGATATATTTGTACATATTGGTATATATCTATTTATTAATTTTGTAGCAACAATAGCAATTGATTCAATTTTTAATAAAAAAATTGAAAGACTTAATAAAAATAATATCGTAATTATGAAAAAGTTTACCAGAAAAAATAAAAAGAATAATTAGTATTTCGACTAATATGAGTACATTCTAATCATACAAATGAAGTTGTTGAATTTATAATAGCTTAAACGTATGATTAGTGTGTATTTTTTAACTTTTATTATTGTTGAAAGTTAAGTTGTATTTACTTATCACTCTTTTCATCTTCTAATTTATTGAGATAACGATAAATTGTTGTACGTGAAACTTGCCATTGTTCAGCAATTGTCTTAATTGGCGTACCATTATCATAAAGTGTTTTGAGCAATTTTAAATCTTGTTTGTTTAATTTTTCGGGTCTTCCACCATACCGTCCTCTAGCACGTGCTGCAATTCTACCAGCTGAAGAACGTTCTAAAATTAAATTACGTTCAAATTCTGCAAATGCTGCGAATAAATGAAATAATAATTGTCCGGTAGAACTTGATTTATCCATCGTTATATTTTCTTCTAAACTATGGAAACTTACACCTCGTTCGTTAAGCTCATTAACTAATGTAATTAAATCCTCCATATTACGTCCTAGTCTATCTAATCTCCAAACAACAATAGTATCTCCAGACCTTGCAAATTCAATTGCTTTATCTAAACCAGGTCTTTTACTTTTTGAACCACTCATATGATCGTTAAATATCTTTTCACAACCATATGCATTTAATCGATCTTCTTGTAAATTTAAATTTTGTAATCCTGTTGAAACTCTTGCATAACCTATTTTCAAAATACAAACCTCCTATATCCATCATTAGTGTACCATAACTTAAATACGGGTACTTTTATGAACATAGATTTTTTATTGGGTTTCTGAACATAAAAATAAATGTAATCCTCACTTATTTCGATATAAAAAAAGAGTGTACAGAAAATGGTTATTTTCTGTACACTCTTTTTCATTTATATGTTCTTGAATGTTTGCAATAAAAAAGCATCTAATCCATAACTGGTTAGGTGCTTTTTGTGATTAGATAACTAAATTTATATAATCAAAATTTATTCGTAACTGCATCGATACTTTGCTGTATGTATTCTTTTAATGAATTTCTACCTAAAGCTCCTTGAGGAGTTGTGCTTGATCCTTCGCCCTCATTCTCCATGTAAATACCTACCATAACTGACAAATTCTCTAATTTCATAATTCGATTACTTATTAACTCTGTATCTTTTTCTGTAAAGCCTGTAGGGTTTTCTGAAAGTTCCTTATCGATAATATCTTTAAATTCTAAAATATCTGATTGTGTATCTTTATCTTTCATCACTGTATAAAGTAAATCCAAACCCTCTACTTCATGGTTTACAGTATATTCTAAATTCACTGTATTAATTCGTGTTCTCAATTTTTGCGTTTTTCTGTTTATAGCATCTTTTAAAAGGTTACTCTGTTTTTGTTCCTTTCTTATTTCCTGTTCTACGCTATTTTTATATGACTTATAAGCAATGACAATACTTATAGTAGTTGCTACTAAAGCAAGGATTGATGTTAAACCGTCGAAAGCATGAGGGTACTGTTTGAAGAAACTTTCAAAATTATCTACTTGCCATATAAATAAGCCACAAATGACTGACGGTAAAACTATATACAAAAACAAATTACTTACTACTTTCATATTCACTATTCCTTTACATATTCGTTATGGTTATTGAGCTTTCTACATTTATGACGCACACCTTTAACTCGTTTCTGTCTTACTTCATCACGAAAAGCTCTCCCTATTGCTTTAACATCTTTTGCGTTTTTCCACTCTTGATCTGTAAATAAATCTCTTATTATAAAGGGGTTTTTATCATCTTTACTTTCAGCTCTTCTAATTACTTCGTTCAACGTTACCATTAACAATCAACCTTTCAATTTTATTTAGTTGTTTACTGGTTCTGTTGCAAAGTTGAATTTATAGTATAATTTTAACAAAAAGGAGTCTTCTGTATGAACTATTTCAGATATAAACAATTTAACAAGG
>NZ_JAJNIR010000058.1:0-4171 GCF_022385935.1 Mammaliicoccus sp. J-M41
CCTTGTTAAATTGTTTATATCTGAAATAGTTCATACAGAAGACTCCTTTTTGTTAAAATTATACTATAAATTCAACTTTGCAACAGAACCATTTCGTTTATGTTACTTCTTTGATATAACAGACTTAAACCAACCGCTTCAATTCTTTTATTATTTAGTTCATTCATGCAAAAAACGTTGATTTATATTTAATTTCACAAAAATACATAGTAAAATAAATTTAGTACATTCCATGTGCTATGATGTCTTGATTACTAAGACATTACCATATTAAACACCATTCCAATTTCTAGACCCTATACCATTAAATAGGGTCTTTTTCTTCTCTTTTCATTTGTTTATACTCATCTATCATTCAATCATTCTAAAACCTAATTTCAACAAGTTATTATTGATATTTTTTCTTCAACGTATCAGAACCTATCGCACCTATAATCATTAAAAGTAATGGCCCAAATGAATAAAGTATAGAGTCAGATAGAAAATCAATTTCATTACCAGTCACTTTAACAGTAACAAATATTACTAATTTTGAAATTATGATTATCAAACCTATGAGCGTTAAAATATCAAAAAAAACTACCCATTTGGGGTATTTTAATTTTCTACTATCTTGTATTATTTTATCTTTCAAATAATCATCTCCTTTTAAAAGTTCATCTACAGTGATATTAAATATTTCACTTATTTCTAAGAGTGTTTCAATGTTTGGATAACCTTTTTCATTCTCCCATTTTGAAATTGATTGTCGACTTATTTTTAACTTTTTTGCTAAATCTTCTTGAGATAAATTTGTTTCCATTCTTTTCTTTTTCAATACTCTATGAAACTCCATTCTTTCACACTCCTTATTGATTTATTTTAAAAGTAGTTCTTTGATTTTGTAAGAATACCATAGTTGCAGTATGTAACCGCAAAGTTGCAATAAGATGATCTAACTAGTAATCATCTAATAAATCATTTATATTTCGCTTTGTTTTTAAGACTTTGTCTCATGACCTCATCTGAATACTTTTGATTTTTTCAAACGTACGTCATAACCCTTCATTCTATATCTAAGTTTAAAAGCAGAATATTTCCGATAATCAATGATTCCTTCTTTACTTGCGATACCTATATCATATAACTCTTGTACGGTTACTTTTTTTGTCCTTCGTATCATATATTAACTCCCTCAAAATCTTTAACACATTAATCCGATTAACTAAAACGAATTTATAATCCTAAATTACTAAAGTGTACTTTTGTACATTCTTTATGTAAATATTATACACTTTCTATTCAATTTTTTTCATTCCTATTACATATAAACTATCTTAATGATACAATTTAATTAGTGGTGTTTTTCCTTTCTATTTATTTTAATTTACTCAAACTATACAGTAACACCACTACATTAAAACACACCTTTTAATGTTTTCGCAGGTAGCCCTAACTCATCCAACTGTTAGGGCTTTTTTCATGCCTTATTTCACATGCCGCTTCTTACCTGTTTCTGTATTCAAAATGACTTCATGATACAATCACATTAAGTAAATATACCTATACCATATTATGATAAAGGAGGTTTTACGATGAAGAAAATAACCATTAGGAATTATGAAATTGAACCAGCTTGGTTAATTGGCTTAGTTGCTTGTTTACTTATACCTGGTTTTCAAATCTTTATTTTCCCAGTCCTTGTATTAGCTATCGTTTATGGTGTCCATAAAATTGATTAGTAATTTCATATACATCTCTTGAGGTGTTTCTATAAGCGGTATAGGGGTTTGGTTTTACGGTTTTGCCCGTAATGAAAAAGTGTGAAGCCCCGTGCAAGCGAGGACTTTTTCATTAATGCTTTTAGAACGGGAAAGGGTGAGGACTCAGAACGCTTTCCCGTTCTTTCGTTCTTGGTTTGAAGCGGTTAGCAAAAGTTGATTCTGTTCGTGGCTTGGTTAGGGTAAGGTTCGGAATAGGCGCTTAATAGATTCGGGTCGGGTTTGTTGAGGTTAGGTTTTTGTGCCTGCGCACCTTAGATTGATTGGATTTGTGGCATGATAGGATAGCTTTCTACATATCTAGGCGCTTATAAGGTTGAGGTGGCCAGTATCTCTTTTCGGCACAGATCAGTTTCTGCGCTTGCTTTGGGTACGGTGCTTCAATAAAGATATCCCGAACACTCGTTATAGCGTTCAGGATTTTGGGGGCGTTCTGGGTTAATTATATTTGCGCTGCTTTATTTATCTTTGTATTACTTTTAATAGATTAGACAATAAATTAATAATGATAAATATATATAAAATACCAACTAATGGTGCGTAGAATGTCCACCAGTTTGTTGTTAACTCATTTGAGTGAAAGCCTAATAAACTGCTTAAGTCATTGATACTTGGTCGTTCTATAATTTCGCATGCGGGTCCATAGCAAACCTTCGTGCCTCCGAAGAATATTTTGAAGAAGGCTAGGTGTGTCATGACGAGTAAAGTTTGAAAACATATTCTCAAAAATATGATTAAATATTGAGTTTGTATGTTAGGTAATACATGTTTGATAAATATATGTTTATCGTTAGGACTAATGGTATATGCAGCTTCGATATAGTCTTGATTTAATATGTGTTGGGTTGATTCTTTTATCAGCATAGTAGTCGTCGGTATCATTAAGATTGTCAGAATGGTGATATTGTAAGTCATTCTAAATTGCATAGTAGTCGTAAAGCCGTCTATTGTTTCATATAGTAAAGGTTGCAATAAAATATACGCCAATATAGATTGAGGAATATAAAATAAAGTATTAGAAAAGACACTGTAAATACTTGTTGTCTTGCGATTAAATGCTAAATAAGTTCCAATTACAACTGAACAAAGAACCGATAAACTTGATATGACGATGATAATCAGTAATGTGATACGATATCCGGATAACACTTCAAATAACATATTTTTAGAAGCGGCATCCACACCAAAAAATGCTTTAAAGCTAGGTGCAAATGGAGAACTTTTCATAATATCCCCATTAGAATTGTATAGAAAGTTCATAGGTTTAGGCGTGATGTTTAGTAAATCAAAATAAATCACACCAACTAGGGCAGGCAAGATAAGTAACGTTAATAGTATATAAAATTTCTTCATGATAACCCTCCCCGTACACCAGTGAAGGTAAATAAGACTTTATGACTCATAAATATGGCGAGAGATACAGGTACATAAATCAATATAAACGTGACAAATAATACTTCTGGAGATCCGTAATCAAATATAAATGATGACAAGCCGTGCATGTTAAAGATTCTTTCCAAAAGTAATAAACTTGAAAGCGTGATCCAAATAATATGTTTAAAATTGATTAAATATGATGCAAACAAATTCCTTAATATGTGTTTAAAGTATAACTCTACATTTGATAAACCCTTCGCTCTAGAAAATTCAATATAATCTGCACGAGATACATCATCTAGAATACTACTTTAAAATGTCACGCTACTTACTAAAGGTATAATTGATAGTACCAAAATAGGGAATATTAAAGCTTTATCCTCTGAACTATTCGCTACATTAAACAATAGAATATCTGTATATCGATAAAATAATATCACCAATGAAATAGAAAAAGGTATGTAAAAAATATCCGGAATAATAGATAGAACTGTATTAATTTTTAAATACCATTTTTTAATATGGTCATTAACATATAAAAGGTATGTAAATAATAAAGATACGATAAAAGCTAACAATAGCGCAGCAAACAAAATCACAATAGTATTTATCCAAGGTTCAATAAAGAACGGAAATAAACTACGTTCAACATGTGATATTTTATTTGTAAATATAATATCTTGAGGATGAAATATATATATAAACGTCGACTTCAAGGCATTAAGGTAGTTTAAGAAACTAAACCGTTGATCATCAAATAAAGCAGGCAAACACACTAATAATAAGAACACAATTATCGTCATGATGAAATTGAATAATTTTCTCATAAGGCATTTACCTACTTTCTAAATAAATTAACAGGAGGCATTCAAAGTAATATTAAAAGGTTCTGTTGCAAAGTTGAATTTATAGTATAATTTTAACAAAAAGGAGTCTTCTGTACGAACTATTTCAGATATAAACAATTTAACAAGGATGTTATCACTGTAGCCGTTGGCTACTATCTAAGATATGCATTGAGTTATCGTGATATA
>NZ_JAJNIR010000059.1:0-3289 GCF_022385935.1 Mammaliicoccus sp. J-M41
AAATTACATTGAAAACTATAATAAAGTTAGAATTCAACAAAAACTAGGCTACTTATCCCCTATAGAATATAGGGAATTAGCAGCCTAGAAAGTAGTGTTTTTATTGAGCTCCCTTAGTAAGGGTGCAATGCCGTATAAAAAGACCCCTAAGAGATGTTTCATATGAAACATCTCTTAGGGGTTATCTTATTATTTATCAGTTTTACGCTTTCTGAAGAACAATAAACTTCCTAACATTGCGAATAATGTTGCAGTTGTCGCTTCATTTGTATTTGTTGAATTGTCTTTATAATCTATTTCAGAATTCTATATCAATATCCTATTCCAACGCGTGATTGAATAAATACGTCGGACGATATTTGATCGTAAACGAAGTCTGCTGTGTCTGGGACAGATATTTTCACGGCATTCTCTGGTAAGTAGTCTCGTTCGACTCTGTATTGTCCGATTCTTTCGCCATCTGGTAAATAGGTTGGGCATATGATTGTCCAATCTAGCTCTGAATCTTTAAGCATTGTATAAACTTTATGATGTTCTTCTGCTGCACGTGTTGTGCGTCTTTTAGATTCGTTAGATTGATAGCGTAGTAAATTCTTGTCAGTTCGACTTTGTAATATGCCAGCAGTACCTATTGTGATGATACGTTTAATGCCTTGTTGTGACATTGTTTCAATAATTAATGGCATAGCTTCTGATAATGTAGTGGAGCCGTCTGTACTTAATGCACTTACAATAATGTCGTTACATTCAGCTGCTTTTTGAATATCATTTGGATTTAATACATTTCCTTCGATTAGTCTTACAGATTGATGGTCGACGCATAATTTATTTTTATCGCGAACGAGTACGGTTACGTCATGACCGTCCGATAGTGCGTGTGTTAATACTTCTTGTCCAACTCTGCCTGTAGCACCTAAAATTAATATTTTCACTTGTATTACTCCTTTTATAAAAGTTCTTATTTTAATGATAGACAAATTCGGGTATATATACTAGACATCAAACTTTTGAAAAGGTGATTCTGTATGAAATTAAGTAAAATATTGAAATACGCTGGTATCATTTCAGCACCGTTAGTTGGTGGTAGACTAATCGGAAAATATGCTGTTCAAAACGCACGAAAGGACTATTCTAAAAATAAAAAACCACCATTCTCACCACCTGGGTATATATTCCCAATTGTATGGCCTATACTATATTTAAGCATGGGTATCGCACATTCTATTATAACGAAAGAGCGTGCTACTAAATCAACACAGACTACTTATTATAGTCAGTTGGGCTTAAATTATTTATGGTCAATTCTTTATTTTAAATATAAATTAAGAGGTACAGCACTTATTGAAAGTTATGTTTTATTGAGTGCAGTCATTTTAACAACTGTTCAATTTTATAAAGTGAATAAGTCAGCAGGGTTGTTATTAATCCCTTATGTTTGTTGGTCTGCCTATGCCTCATATTTAACAACAGGTAATTGGACACTTAATAAAGATAACCCGAGATATACTGAGAAGTAGAGAATTTGCTTAGTTAATAAAAAGCATTTTTGTATATATTTTAAGCGGGATAGCTCAATTGAGTTTCCGCTTAAAATATATCAATATACATATTAAAACAGTTTGCATACTATATAGAAAAAGGTGACAACATGAAAAGTAAAATACTAATCACTTTATCTGTTTTATTAAGTTTCACTTTTTTAAACAATGAAGTACAAGCTGAAAATATACAAAAAGGTATCACTGTAGACATCGCAAGAAAATCATATTCCTTAGAAACTTTAAAAACCATCGTTAAATATATACATGATCATAATGGTCAATACCTTCAATTACATTTTTTAGATGATGAAAATTACGCAATTGAATCAGAATATTTTGATCGTAAAAGTTTTTCTAATCCACATTATTTAACAAAAACAGAAGTGAAATCACTTATTGAGTATAGTAATGATTTAAATGTAATGGTCATTCCAGATATGGATTTTCCCTCTCATTCCAAAGCTTTTTTATCTTTGATTAAACAAAATGATAAATCATTATATCAAGAAATAATCAGTGATTATAGTGATAACACTTTAGATTTTTTCTCAAATCGTAAAGCAGTAGATGTTACAAATAGACAAATTGATGAAATAACAGAGTTGTTTAAACAACCTCAATTTGCAGAACAACAACGAATTGTACTCGGTGGGGATGAAGTAGCAGGTGGAGGTGCGCATCAAAATAGCTTTATAGAATATATGAATCAAATAGGTGACTATGCATTTCAACAAGGATATGAGCCACAGATGTGGAATGATATGGTCATGCATGAAGGGGTGAAGTCTTTAAATTACCATTATTCAATATTATATTGGAAGCAAAATGAAGACAATAAATCTAATTTAACTGTAGAAGATTTTGATAAATATTATTTTGATGTATATAACTATAATTATTATTCGTTATATTTCTTGCCTTCAAAACAGTTTAGCCAGGACGATATTAATGAACAGGCTGAATATATAGGTTGGGCATATGCATATAACAAATTTTATTATAATAAGAATCCTTATAATGAAGTGAATAGTCAAAATGTTAAAGGATCTGCATTATCATTTTGGGGTGAACATGCAACTGATATGACACAAGAAGAATTAATCAATCAAGAGGTGCCTTTGATTAAAGCATATTTTAATCTTAAAAAGTAAAAATCATAACGATTGCTATGGGAGTTTGAGCAGTCGTTATGACGGTATATAACGAATTATTCTGAGGATTGGGATTCCAACTTTTCTAGAATGTCTTTAATAATCTCCTTCTCATCTGATAAATTAAAATCTTCAGATGAGATTTTTTGACTAATAGATTGTGAAACATACAACAAATCATCACTGATATCTTCATAATAGCCTTTCCCGTTGTTCATAACCATGGTTCTACCTCTTTCTCTAGTATAGCTATATATGTAATACCCAAAAAAAGCAAATTTATAACAAAAAAGTAATTAAAATATTGGATAAACAAAATGATAATTATTATGTTATTTTTTTACAACAATTTATACGAAAAAAGAATAGGTTTAATAAACCGTTGAAGTATATCTATAAATTGTTTTACGGAAATTTTTATAAATGATTTCTCCATATAAAAAACACGCCATATATTGATTGGCACTGCACCCTTACTAAGGGAGCTCAATAAAAACACTATTTTATAGGCTGCTAATTCCCTATATTCTATAGGGGATAAGTAGCCTAGTTTTTGTTGAATTCTAACTTTATTATAGTTTTCAATGTAATTTTCGA
>NZ_JAJNIR010000060.1:0-3250 GCF_022385935.1 Mammaliicoccus sp. J-M41
TTATTAACTTGAGATTCATTTTTAATATTTAAAGTATCCATTATTTCTCTTGTGCTAAATCCTTTGAGTTTCATTTCTACTACTTTATATTCTGTTTCAACTGAATATGCCACTCTTTTCATAGAAAAAACACCTCCGTATAAATTCATTTTAATATAAATTCAACGAAAGTGTTTTTATTTTACTCCCACATCCTGGGGTTAGTGCACTTATGAGCCGCCTTTTTTTATTGTTGTTTACCGCTACTTCGTTCTTTATGAAGTCTGTAACGATATAGACCTAAAACAATTGCTGCTATTATTAAACTTTCTCCTACAGGCAAGAATACCGCTAGAAACGTTAATAATAAACAACCTAAAAACAGTAATATATAGATAATAATGTTTTGCCAAAACTTTAGTTTTCTTGCAAACCCTAAATTATAAACAATCGCACTTAATACAAAAATCGTTAATAATAAAAGCCACATACCAAGCTCTGGGTTCTCATCTACTCTAAATAACTTACCAAAAAATGAAAGCCTTTCTGTTGGATTAACACTTACATTTTTAGCAACTAAGAGCATCTATATCACTCCTCTTCTTGTTCAGCCATTTTTTGTCTCTTCTGAGCTCTTTCTCTTTCTGCTTTATCTAAAATTTTCTTTCTTAAACGAATTGATTCAGGTGTTACTTCAACTAATTCGTCATCATTTAAGTATTCTAACGCTTCTTCAAGTGTTAAAATTCTAGGTTTTTTCATAGTTGTTGTTTGTTCTTTAGTAGCTGAACGGATGTTGTTAGCTGCTTTAACTTTTGTAATGTTAACTGTTAGATCGTTTTCACGAGTATTTTCACCAACAATCATACCTTCATAAACTTCAGTACCTGGTTCCATGAAGTTTACACCTCTATCTTCTAAGTTCAAGATAGCATAAGTACTTGCTACACCTTTATCAATTGATACAAGAACACCATTTCTTCTTCCACCAATACGTCCTTTAATTCTTGGACGGTAAGAATCGAATGTATGGTTAATGATACCATAACCACGAGTCATTGACATGAATTCAGTAGTGTAACCAATTAATCCACGAGCTGGAACGATAAAGATTAATTTAGTTTGTCCATTTTCGTTAGATTGCATATCAACCATTTCACCTTTACGTGATCCTAAAGATTCAATAATTGCACCTGTATATTCATCAGGAACATCAATTTGAACACGTTCATAAGGCTCAGATTTAACGCCATCTATTTCTTTAACAATAACTTGAGGTTTAGAAACTTGTAATTCATAACCTTCACGTCTCATATTTTCAATAAGAATAGATAAATGTAATTCCCCACGTCCTGCTACAACCCATGCATCAGGTGAATCTGTAGGTGTTACACGTAAAGATACATCTGTTTCTAATTGTGTTTCTAATCTTTCTTCAATCTTACGAGCTGTTACGTAAGTACCTTCTTTACCAGCGAATGGAGAATTATTAACTGAGAATGTCATTTCTAATGTCGGCTCATCAATTCTTAAAATTGGTAAAGCTTCAACATGATCTTGAGGTGTAATTGTTTCACCTACGTTAATATCTTCCATACCACTAATAGCGATTAAGTCACCAGCGTATGCTTCATCAATTTCTATACGGTTTAAACCAAAGAAACCAAAGATTTTTGTAACTCTGAAGTTTTTAACGCTACCATCAATCTTAACTAATGATACTTGTTGTCCAACTTTAATTGTACCTCTGAATACACGTCCTACACCAATACGTCCAACATAGTCATTATAATCTAATAATGCAACTTGGAATTGTAATGGCTCATCTCTATTATCAACAGGTGCTGGTACATATTCTAAAATTGTTTCATATAGACATTGCATGTTTTCGTCTTGTTTATCAGACTCTAAACTAGCAGTACCACTTAATGCAGATGCATATACAACTGGGAACTCAAGTTGCTCATCATTAGCATCTAATTCAATAAATAAGTCTAATACTTCATCTACAACTTGTTCTGGTCTTGCAGATGGTTTATCAATTTTATTAACAACTACAACTGGTTTTAAATTTTGTTCTAATGCTTTTTTAAGCACGAAACGTGTTTGAGGCATCGTTCCTTCATAAGCATCTACTACTAATACAACACCATCAACCATTTTCATAATACGCTCAACTTCTCCTCCGAAGTCAGCATGTCCTGGTGTATCTAGTATATTGATACGGTGATCTTTATAGTCAATTGCCGTATTTTTAGCTAATATCGTAATACCGCGTTCTTTTTCAAGGTCGTTTGAATCCATCGCACGTTCTGCTATATGTTCATTTTCACGAAAAATACCAGATTGCTTTAATAATTCATCTACTAAAGTTGTTTTTCCGTGGTCAACGTGGGCAATAATCGCAATGTTACGTACATTTTCTCTTAAATTAGTCATGCAAAAAATTTTCCTCTCCGATTTAAATTAATCGACATTTATTCGACTTAAATTTATAACTTGATAATTATAACATAAATCGTTTGAAAAATAACTATTATTGAACAGATTTACTCAAATTTCCATATTTTTTATTTGGTACCGTTTTAATCAACAGGTTGATTTTTCTTTAAATGTGAAGCATAATAAAATAATGAAAACGGTTAAAGGATGGATATAAATGAAGAAATCTAAAGCAATATTCGTACTACTTGCTTTAATTGTAACATTTCTCCTTTTAGTGTTTAGCTTTGCATTAGCAGAAGGTTCAATGTTGTTTATGTTATTAGCAGTATTGTTAATCGTTGCAACAATGGGCTTTGGTTTTACACTTAAAAAGAAATACCGCGAAAACGGTTGGCTATAAACATCATACGACATCAAATGAAAAGCATATCACTTAACGAAACGTTAAAGTGATATGCTTTTTTGTTGTGTTAAATTTAGTTGTAAGATGTTTAACGGAGATGATGTTGATAGTTAGGCGATAGATTTTGTTAGAATCTTGTTAGGATCTTGATTTCATTATTCTGAATTGTGGTAGTTAGAACGCGCTAACTTCCATTATTCTGAATTCTGGTAGTTAGAGTGCGCTCATTTAGATACATTTTTCAGAATTCTGTCCCTAACAACACCTCTTACGGACATTTCTCGGAATTCTGTCTCTATAAATAAAAGGCTTAAACAATAATTGTTTAAGCCTTTTATTTAGGAGTTGATTCTATGTTAAATAAATCCGAGAATAAACGTGACCAATATGAAATGATTTCTGTTTCAGAGTTAGTACCTAAAA
>NZ_JAJNIR010000061.1:0-2979 GCF_022385935.1 Mammaliicoccus sp. J-M41
CTCTCGCGGAACGTAAGCCCAACTACCATCGGCGCTAAAGAGCTTAACTTCTGTGTTCGGCATGGGAACAGGTGTGACCTCTTTGCTATCGTCACCAGACAAATAGTAATAACTTATGATGAATGTATTACACATTCAAAACTAGATAGTAAGTAGATTTTACGGCTAAAACCGATTTAAAATTTGATTAAGTCTTCGATCGATTAGTATTCGTCAGCTACACACATTACTGCGCTTACACCCCGAACCTATTAACCTCATCATCTTTGAGGGATCTTATAACCGAAGTTGGGAAATCTCATCTTGAGGGGGGCTTCATGCTTAGATGCTTTCAGCACTTATCCCGTCCATACATAGCTACCCAGCTATGCCGCTGGCGCGACAACTGGTACACCAGAGGTATGTCCATCCCGGTCCTCTCGTACTAAGGACAGCTCCTCTCAAATTTCCTACGCCCACGACGGATAGGGACCGAACTGTCTCACGACGTTCTGAACCCAGCTCGCGTACCGCTTTAATGGGCGAACAGCCCAACCCTTGGGACCGACTACAGCCCCAGGATGCGATGAGCCGACATCGAGGTGCCAAACCTCCCCGTCGATGTGAACTCTTGGGGGAGATAAGCCTGTTATCCCCGGGGTAGCTTTTATCCGTTGAGCGATGGCCCTTCCATGCGGAACCACCGGATCACTAAGTCCGTCTTTCGACCCTGCTCGACTTGTAGGTCTCGCAGTCAAGCTCCCTTGTGCCTTTACACTCTGCGAATGATTTCCAACCATTCTGAGGGAACCTTTGAGCGCCTCCGTTACTCTTTAGGAGGCGACCGCCCCAGTCAAACTGCCCGCCTGACACTGTCTCCCACCATGATCAAATGGTGCGGGTTAGAAAGTCAACACAGCCAGGGTAGTATCCCACCAGCGCCTCCACGTAAGCTAGCGCTCACGTTTCAAAGGCTCCTACCTATCCTGTACAAGCTGTGCCAAATTTCAATATCAGGCTACAGTAAAGCTCCACGGGGTCTTTCCGTCCTGTCGCGGGTAACCTGCATCTTCACAGGTACTATGATTTCACCGAGTCTCTCGTTGAGACAGTGCCCAAATCGTTACGCCTTTCGTGCGGGTCGGAACTTACCCGACAAGGAATTTCGCTACCTTAGGACCGTTATAGTTACGGCCGCCGTTTACTGGGGCTTCGATTCGTAGCTTCGCAGAAGCTAACCACTCCTCTTAACCTTCCAGCACCGGGCAGGCGTCAGCCCCTATACATCACCTTACGGTTTAGCAGAGACCTGTGTTTTTGATAAACAGTCGCTTGGGCCTATTCACTGCGGCTCTTCAAGGCTTGCACCCTAAAAAGCACCCCTTCTCCCGAAGTTACGGGGTCATTTTGCCGAGTTCCTTAACGAGAGTTCGCTCGCTCACCTTAGAATTCTCATCTTGACTACCTGTGTCGGTTTGCGGTACGGGCACCTATTTTCTAACTAGAGGCTTTTCTTGGCAGTGTGAAATCAACGACTCGTCGGATACATGATCCAACTCCCCATCACAACTCAACCTTACGAGTGCCGGATTTGCCTAACACTCAGTCTTATTGCTTGGACGTGCACTCCAACAGCACGCTTCGCCTATCCTACTGCGTCCCCCCATCGTTCAAACAATCATAGGTGGTACAGGAATATCTACCTGTTATCCATCGCCTACGCCTATCGGCCTCGGCTTAGGTCCCGACTAACCCAGAGCGGACGAGCCTTCCTCTGGAAACCTTAGTCAATCGGTGGATGGGATTCTCACCCATCTTTCGCTACTCACACCGGCATTCTCACTTCTAAACATTCCACATGTCCTTACGATCATGCTTCGACACGTTTAGAACGCTCTCCTACCATTATCCTTACGGATAATCCACAGCTTCGGTAATATGTTTAGCCCCGGTACATTTTCGGCGCAGTGTCACTCGACTAGTGAGCTATTACGCACTCTTTAAATGATGGCTGCTTCTAAGCCAACATCCTAGTTGTCTGGGCAACGCCACATCCTTTTCCACTTAACATATATTTTGGGACCTTAGCTGGTGGTCTGGGCTGTTTCCCTTTCGACTACGGACCTTATCACCCATAGTCTGACTCCCAAGTTAAATTATTTGGCATTCGGAGTTTGTCTGAATTCGGTAACCCGAGAGGGGCCCCTCGTCCAAACAGTGCTCTACCTCCAATAATCATCACTTGAGGCTAGCCCTAAAGCTATTTCGGAGAGAACCAGCTATCTCCAAGTTCGATTGGAATTTCTCCGCTACCCACACCTCATCCGCTCACTTTTCAACGTAAGTCGGTTCGGTCCTCCATTCAGTGTTACCTGAACTTCAACCTGGACATGGGTAGATCACTTGGTTTCGGGTCTACGACCAGATACTCATTCGCCCTATTCAGACTCGCTTTCGCTACGGCTCCACATTTACTGCTTAACCTTGCATCAAATCGTAACTCGCCGGTTCATTCTACAAAAGGCACGCCATCACCCATTAACGGGCTCTGACTATTTGTAAGCACACGGTTTCAGGTTCTATTTCACTCCCCTTCCGGGGTGCTTTTCACCTTTCCCTCACGGTACTGGTTCACTATCGGTCACTAGAGAGTATTTAGCCTTGGGAGATGGTCCTCCCAGATTCCGACGGAATTTCACGTGTTCCGCCGTACTCAGGATCCACTCAGGAGAGAAATGACTTTCGACTACAGGACCTTTACCTTCTATGGTTGGCTTTTCCAAAACCATTCGTCTAATCATTTCCTTTGTAACTCCGTATAGAGTGTCCTACAACCCCAATAGGCAAGCCTATTGGTTTGGGCTCTTCCCGTTTCGCTCGCCGCTACTCAGGGAATCGAGTTTTCTTTCTCTTCCTCCGGGTACTAAGATGTTTCAGTTCTCCGGGTGTGCCTTCTCACATACTATGTATTCATATGCGGATAACATGACATAACTCATG
>NZ_JAJNIR010000062.1:0-2292 GCF_022385935.1 Mammaliicoccus sp. J-M41
AACGCGTGCAAAAACCATAATCGACCTTCGTCGATTTTTTATCTTAGTTTTAAGTAATCGGTGTTGCAGCACAGATATAAAAATTAATACTACATCAAAATTTAACTAAGATTTAAGCTACTAGTTTTTTGCTAGTAGCTTTTTTATTTTTAAAATTTTAAATACCTTTATTTTGAATTTTAAGGGGGCATTTTAAAGATTTAGGGGTAATTCATATAGTTTTATGCCTAAAAACCTACAGAAGCTTTTAAAAAGCAAATATGAGCCAAATAAATATATTCTAATTCCATAAACAAAAATTTGAGCAAAACCAGTGTCGATTTTTTTAGACACTGCCCATTTACATGCAAATTAATTTGCACACATTTTTTATAGTTCCCACAGGGGCAGGCGACCTTATTTTTTTAACAATAAAAAAAGCGTCAGTCTAAGACCAACACTTTATATTTCTTCTTCAATTTCATCAATCATTTGATAATTTAACGCTCTCTTTTCTTGTTCTGTTAAATCATGCAATTCACTCGCTAAATATTCTTTTTGTTTCCAGATATAAAAAATTTGATAGATATATTCAGTCGGATCAATCTCTTTTAAATAATCTAAATCACCATTTTTTAATAACTTTCTTGCCTCTTTAAATAATCCTGAATACACTAATACCTGCTTACCTTTCAAAGAACGATAATACGCGTCAAATACTTTTTGATTACTTAAATAATCACTATCTTTACCCGAATATTTAGCCATTTCATAAAGTTCCTTGTCATTATTAGCCTTAACTTTCTCAACATGAACTTGTGTAATTTCTGGCATTCCCGTCACATCTCGCCATAAATTCAACCATTCTTTTTGGCTAATATAAGATTTAGTATCTTTGAAATAAGATTTGTTAACCGCAATTAAAACGTGAAAATGTGGGTTATAATCATCCCGCTCTTTGTTGTATGTAATTTCTAATTTTCTTACATAACCCTTAACAACCTTTTTAAATTTTGTTCGATTACTTAATCGTCTAAATGATTGATTATAATGCTTAATCTCATTTTCTAATTTATTTTTAGACACATTAGGCGTCGTTAACGTTAAAAATATAAATTCTTTTTCATGTTCTTTTTGTACATACTGCATCATCAAAGATAAACCCAACGCATCTTTTCTCGCTTTACGCCATGCACAAACCGGACAAAAACGATTTTTACATGAATTTGCTTTATATAATTTCTGTTTTTCTAACGACTTATCTGTCACAAAAGACAAAAAGGTATTACATTCCCGTACCAATGTCATTTGATTTTCCCCCACATGTCGCTTTATAAATTTCTGAAATACTTGATTTCTTCGTTTCTTCTCAGTATACTTATCCATGTTATATAACTTAAAAAACAACTTAGTTTTCACAAACTATGACAATAAAAAAAGTTGCTTTTTCTCCTTTCTCATAATGTTTTTAGACTAGACACCTAAAACACTACATGAGTATGCTGGAAAAAGCAACTTTTTTTGTGTTTCAACCCAGATATACCAACACTTTAAGGGTAACTATTCTACTCTGTAATAGTTACCCTTATTATCAAGATAAGAAAGAACAGTTCAAAACCTCTAAATCTCTCTCTCTTTTTCCTTAGTTTTTTTCCTAAAAATATCCTTAACAAATATCACAAATAAATAAAAAATAGACAATCCAAGCAGCAATAAAATTAATCCACTAGGTCTATAATCAAAAAATATATAAAACAAAAAGACAAGACCAATAGCAATCAATGTCGTATAGAAAAAATTCTTCATGATTTCCCTCCTTGTTTTTATTCCAATTGCTTTATTGACGTTGAGCCTCTGAACCCTTAACAATCCCAAAACTTGTCGAATGGTCGGCTTAATAGCTCACGCTATGCCGACATTCGTCTACAAGTTTAGTTAAGGGTTCTTCTCAATGATCAATAAATTTTCTCGGCATAAATGCGTCATTTAAAGCTAGTTAATCATCTATACTTAATTTAAAAATTTCTTCTTTCTTATCAGTTAATTCTTTAAATATAATTTTCGGCTTTTTTTCAGAAAGCAATATGTCAAAAGCCTCATTATAGATAGCTTTCGCTTCTTTAGATTTAGATATAGAAACTCTACTATAAATATTTCCTATCTCTTCAAGTAAACTAGCGCTTTTTTTATAGTAAACTAAGCCTTCTTTATTCGCTTCAAGGTCAACAAAACCATTTCTAATTCCATATTTTAAAGCGTAATAAAGTAAAATAGCCGAAAATATTATATATATAAATATCAAATTAATACCTC
>NZ_JAJNIR010000063.1:0-2272 GCF_022385935.1 Mammaliicoccus sp. J-M41
GCGTGAGCTATTAAGCCGACCATTCGACAAGTTTTGGGATTGTTAAGGGTTCCGAGGCTCAACGTCAATAAAGCAATTGGAATAAAGCAATTATGTTATTGATTTTAAATTTTTTATATCAAAATGGTCTTTTTCTGTTAAGTCATAACCAGAATGAAAAAGAAGCTGAGCTTCTTTTGAAATACATGGTATTTTTCGACCTTTATAATTAGTTTCTGAAAACCATTCATTTTGAAAAACGTAATTGCCACCTTCTGGATTTGCTTGAGTAATGGAACCATCATCATTTAAATTTATGGGATGAATATCTAAATATCCATATTTTTTATGTTTAAGTTCCATGCGTGAAGGCATCCAATCAACTTCTATTTTATATCCTATATCTTCTAATTTTTGTATAACTTTTTGAGTGTGTTGGGCGTCAAAATCTATATCTATATCTCTGTGTTCTCTTTGTTGTTTTCCAGTTAATACATCTACACCCCAACCTCCATCTAACCAATAAGTTACTTCCATTTTTTCAAATAAGTCTAAAATATAAAATAAATCCTTTTCTGTTACATTATTAATTTTCATTTTATCCCTCCTAATTTAGGAATTTGAAACGAGTTGAAAACGAGTTTCTTCTTGTCTTGATAATAAGGGTAACTATTTCGATTTTGGATAGTTACCCTTAAAGCATTGGTATATATGGCTTAAAACCCAAAAAAAGTTGCTTTTTCGTACCTATTAATGTATCGTTTTAGGTGTCTAATCAAAAACATACATAGAAAGGGGAAAAAGCAACTTTTTTTATTGTCATAGTTTGTGAAAACTAAGTTGTTTTTATGTGTTATAACATGGAAAAGTATACTGAGAAAAAACAAAGAAATCAAGTATTTCAGAAATTTATTAAACGTCATATTGGAGAGAATCAAATGGACTTAGTTCAAGATTGCAATACATTTCTGTCTTTTGTAGCTGATAAAACTTTAGAAAAACAGAAATTATATAAAGCTAATTCTTGTAAAAATCGATTTTGTCCTGTCTGTGCTTGGAGAAAAGCTAGAAAAGATGCGTTGGGTTTATCTTTGATGATGCAATATATTAAGCAGCAAGAGAAAAAGGAATTTATTTTTTTAACGCTTACGACGCCTAATGTACAAAATGAACAGTTGGAAGATGAGATAAAACATTATAATAAGTCTTTTAAAAAAATGGTTGAACGTAAAAAAGTTAAATCAATTATTAAGGGTTATGTTCGTAAGTTAGAGATTACATATAATAAAAAAAGAGATGATTATAATCCTCATTTTCACGTGTTAATTGCAGTAAATAAATCGTATTTCACAGATAAAAGATATTATATTAGCCAACAAGAATGGTTAGATTTATGGCGTGATGTAACGGGCATTTCAGAAATCACACAAGTTCAAGTTCAAAAAATAAGACAAAATAACAATAAAGAATTATATGAAATGGCTAAGTATTCTGGTAAAGATAGTGATTATTTAATAAATCAAAAAGTATTTGATGCATTCTATAAATCACTTAAAGGTAAACAGGTATTAGTTTATTCAGGATTATTTAAAGAGGCGAGAAAGTTATTAAAAAATGGCGATTTAGATTATTTAAAAGAGATTGATCCAACTGAATATATCTATCAAATTTTTTATATTTGGAAACAAAAAGAATATTTAGCGAGTGAATTGCATGATTTAACAGAACAAGAAAAAAGAGAATTAAATCATCAAATGATTGATGAAATTGAAGAAGAAACATAAAGTGTTGGTCTTAGACTGACACTTTTTTATTGTTAAAAATAATGTCGCCTGCCCCTGTGGGAACTATAAAAAATGTATGCAAATTAATTTGCATGTAGATGGGCAGTGTCTTAAAAAATCGACACTGGTTTTTAGAAAAAATCATTTTGTGAAATCAAAATATATTTATTTGGCTCATATTTGCGTTTTAAGAGCGTTTATAAACTTTTGGATATAAAACTATATGATTTATCCCTATTTCTTTAAAATGACCCCTTAAAATTCAAAATAAAGCATGTATGAGAATGTATAAAGTCAAAAAATAAAGTTGGTTATAGAATCTATAAGCTGTTTTTTAGAATCTATCAGAATCTATAATTTTATAAACGTTGATATAAGTGGCTTGTAAAGAATCTGAATACAAGTTCTGACGATGCCAGGAAACTTTTATACAGGTTATACATTTTAAAAGTGGATCATGTGGCTTAGTTGTATGATTTGTTTGGTTTTAACATGGCTTAAAAGAAATG
>NZ_JAJNIR010000064.1:0-1653 GCF_022385935.1 Mammaliicoccus sp. J-M41
CGTTATTCCATGACCTAATGGTCATTCCGTAATATCCTTAGAAAGGAGGTGATCCAGCCGCACCTTCCGATACGGCTACCTTGTTACGACTTCACCCCAATCATTTGTCCCACCTTCGACGGCTAGCTCCTAAAAGGTTACTCCACCGGCTTCGGGTGTTACAAACTCTCGTGGTGTGACGGGCGGTGTGTACAAGACCCGGGAACGTATTCACCGTAGCATGCTGATCTACGATTACTAGCGATTCCAGCTTCATGTAGTCGAGTTGCAGACTACAATCCGAACTGAGAATAATTTTATGGGATTTGCTTGGCCTCGCGGATTCGCTGCCCTTTGTATTATCCATTGTAGCACGTGTGTAGCCCAAATCATAAGGGGCATGATGATTTGACGTCATCCCCACCTTCCTCCGGTTTGTCACCGGCAGTCAACCTAGAGTGCCCAACTTAATGATGGCAACTAAGCTTAAGGGTTGCGCTCGTTGCGGGACTTAACCCAACATCTCACGACACGAGCTGACGACAACCATGCACCACCTGTCACTTTGTCCCCCGAAGGGGAAGACTCTATCTCTAGAGCGGTCAAAGGATGTCAAGATTTGGTAAGGTTCTTCGCGTTGCTTCGAATTAAACCACATGCTCCACCGCTTGTGCGGGTCCCCGTCAATTCCTTTGAGTTTCAACCTTGCGGTCGTACTCCCCAGGCGGAGTGCTTAATGCGTTAGCTGCAGCACTAAGGGGCGGAAACCCCCTAACACTTAGCACTCATCGTTTACGGCGTGGACTACCAGGGTATCTAATCCTGTTTGATCCCCACGCTTTCGCACATCAGCGTCAGTTACAGACCAGAGAGCCGCCTTCGCCACTGGTGTTCCTCCATATCTCTGCGCATTTCACCGCTACACATGGAATTCCACTCTCCTCTTCTGCACTCAAGTTTCCCAGTTTCCAATGACCCTCCACGGTTGAGCCGTGGGCTTTCACATCAGACTTAAGAAACCGCCTACGCGCGCTTTACGCCCAATAATTCCGGATAACGCTTGCCACCTACGTATTACCGCGGCTGCTGGCACGTAGTTAGCCGTGGCTTTCTGGTTAGGTACCGTCAAGACTTGTTCAGTTACTAACAAATTTGTTCTTCCCTAACAACAGAGTTTTACGATCCGAAGACCTTCATCACTCACGCGGCGTTGCTCCGTCAGGCTTTCGCCCATTGCGGAAGATTCCCTACTGCTGCCTCCCGTAGGAGTCTGGACCGTGTCTCAGTTCCAGTGTGGCCGATCACCCTCTCAGGTCGGCTACGTATCGTCGCCTTGGTAAGCCGTTACCTTACCAACTAGCTAATACGGCGCGGGTCCATCTATAAGTGACAGCCGAAACCGTCTTTCACTATCGAACCATGCGGTTCAAAATATTATCCGGTATTAGCCCCGGTTTCCCGGAGTTATCCCAGTCTTATAGGTAGGTTACCCACGTGTTACTCACCCGTCCGCCGCTAACATCAGAGAAGCAAGCTTCTCATCTGTTCGCTCGACTTGCATGTATTAGGCACGCCGCCAGCGTTCATCCTGAGCCAGGATCAAACTCTCCATAAAAGAAGTAAGCTTGATAAGCTCATTTTTGATTGGTTAAGCCAATCACTCTGAAGTACTTT
>NZ_JAJNIR010000065.1:0-1579 GCF_022385935.1 Mammaliicoccus sp. J-M41
ACCAAACAAGATAAACATACTAAGATTAGCTGTGAAGAAATCTATGACGATAGATTTTTTCACAGCTATTTTTTATAGTTGTAGAGAGAAGTAGACTGAAGAGTCTATTGGGTTTCAAATCCGTAAGATAAACTAGTCAGCTTAACTCTCACCTTTTGAAATTCGGTTGTAGTATGTAGGGCTCTTGAAGTCGTGTATAGGAAAGTGAAATGAGAAAGGTTAATTAAGCTTGAAGCTTCTCAATTAAAATAAGGAGGTTGTTAGATGAATTATTTTGGCATTGATATTAGTAAAAGAACAAGTGTTATTGCCCATTATCAAGACGATATTTTTCAGAAAGAATTCACCATTCAAAATAATAAAAATGGGTATAACCAGCTACTTAATTATTTGAATGAAATGGATCAATTTCAGTTTGTATTTGAAGCCACAGGCATTTATTCAAGAGGTATGGTGAAATTTTGTAGAGTAAATCAAATTGATTTTATTGAAATGAATCCATTAGAAGCAAGGTTTAAAACAAGTTCATTAAGAGCGTGGAAGACAGACGAATCTGATGCTCATAAATTAGCGCTTTTAGCGCCATATTTAAAGGCGAGCACCAGTCTAGATTCAAATCCTGATATTTTCTTTGAATTACGTGAACGAGCTCGATTTCATGTTGAAATTGAAAACGATCAAAATCGATTGAAAATAATGATTATCGAATTACTTCATCAAACTTTTCCAGGACTTGAAAAATTGTTTAAAAATCGTTATTCAAAAATCGCGCTTAATATTATAGAAGAATATGCACACCCAGATTTAGTTAGTCAAAAAGATATTGAAAGCCTGACTTCAAGTATTATGGAATACACTAATAAAAATTTGTCTTATCAAAAAGCACAAAATTATGCTGAAAGATTAAATAAAATAGCACAAGAAAGTTATCCTAATGTTAAACATTCTTCATTTCTAGTAAAAAAAGTTCGATTATTAATTCAACAATTAAAAAGTTCAATTCAACAATTGTCTCAACTAGATAAAGAGATGATTGAGTTAGCTCAACAACTTGAATGTTTCGAAGTTATGCATTCAATTCCTGGTATAGGGAAGCTAACAGTAGCTATGATTATAGGAGAATTAGGAGATCTTACAAAATTCAAAACGAATAAACAATTAAACGCATATGTGGGTATCGATATCAAACGATATCAATCAGGCAAAACTCAATATAGAGATACAATTAATAGACGAGGGAATAAAAAAGCTAGACGATTATTGTTTTTAGTAGTGATGAATATTATTCGAGGACAGCGTAACTATAATAACCACATAGTTGATTATTATTATAAATTAAGAAAGCAGCCCAATGAGAAGTCTCATAAGACTGCCGTAGTCGCTTGTATAAACCGACTATTAAAAACACTACATTACTTAGTTAATGAATCTAAATTATACGATTATCAAATGTCCCCACATTAGTCTAAACGTACAATCAAATTTAGTTTAACACCTTATTCAAAAAAATTAAAATGGACGGTTTATTTGAATATGTTTTCTTAAATACAATCTGGCTTGACTAATCGTAGGAAATAGG
>NZ_JAJNIR010000066.1:0-1455 GCF_022385935.1 Mammaliicoccus sp. J-M41
CCCCCCAAAGTTAGAGTTTCCATTATGCTATTAATTGGCTGGATTGAGTTCGGTATTGTACTGGACTTCGTCCAGCCAATTTTAATTTCAAACGTTCATTGTTATACCAATAGATGTAATCCTCAATTCTTCTTTTTAATGTTTCATAGTTAACAAGTTCTTCTCCATGATACATTTCCTGCTTCATGATGCCAAAGAAATTCTCCATAGAAGCATTATCCGCACACGTCGCTTTACGTGACATACTTTGATAAATCCTTTGTTCCGATAATCTTCTAATCCATGCATTATGCTGATAATGCCAACCTTGATCAGAATGTATCGTCGTACGATATGGTGCTTCATGCTTAATGATTGTAACTGCTTTATCCAATGATTGAAGTACTAAGTCTAATGTTGGTCTTCTGGATATACCATAAGAAATGATTTCCCCATTGTATAAATCCATAATAGGGCTGAGATATAATTTTTGTTCTTCAGCACATTTAAATTCAGTGATATCTGTCACTAATTTTTGAAGTCGAATAGATGTATGGAATCTACGATTCAAGCGATTTTCAGCCACTTTACCAACTGTACCTTTGTATGATTGATAGCGTGATTTACGTGTGAATTTTTGACATTTTAATCCTAGTTCTCGCATAATTCGTTGTACTTTCTTATGGTTAATGAGATAACCTTGATTTCTCAAAGCTAAATATATACGACGATAGCCGTATTTACCGTTGTGTTTTTGAAAAAGTTCAATGATCTTTTTCTTCCAACCTTTATCTAAATCTTCCTTTTGTAATTGTTTGGCATGGTAATGATAGGTTGCTTCTGGTATACCAACCTTTACTAAGATATCTTTTAATTTGAATCCTTCTTCTTTGAGTTCGAATGCCACTGCTGCTTGTGCTTTTCTAGAAAGGCACTCGGATTCTCTCGAAAAGCGTTCAACTTTTTTAAATAAGCATTCTCTAATCGAAGATTTTCATTTTCTAGCTCTAACTCTTTTTCTCGTGATAGGTTTTGATTAGATTTCTTCTGTTTCTTCTTTTTCATGGGAGGTCGTCCTTTCGGCTTTTCGAGTCCTTCCACACCTTCTTTGTCATATATCTTTTTCCATCGCACAATAATAGATGGGGTATTTAGGCCAAATTTAATCGCTGTATCTTGGAAGGAATCGCCTGTTCTTTTCATATAGTTTAATACATTTATTTTGAATGTAACAGAATAAACTGTCTTTTTCTGTTTCTTTTTAATGCTATCTACACCGAATGATTGAAAGGCTTTTACCCATGTTCGTATAATAATTTTATCAGGTATATTATATTTTTTAGCTAATTTTCGATAACCATAATGGCCATCTAGATAATCTCTTACAACTTTCAACTTAAATTCATCACTATATTTTGTCATATTAAAACACCCCTAAAGTTAGTTTTTTTACTCTAACTTTAGGGGTGCAGTACC
>NZ_JAJNIR010000067.1:0-1300 GCF_022385935.1 Mammaliicoccus sp. J-M41
TTTTATTTAGGAGTTGATTCTATGTTAAATAAATCCGAGAATAAACGTGACCAATATGAAATGATTTCTGTTTCAGAGTTAGTACCTAAAAATCATTTATTGAGAAAAGTTGATAAAATATTAGATTTAAACTTCGTTTATGAACTTGTTGAAGATAAATACTGTTTAGATAACGGACGTCCTTCTATTGATCCTGTTATCTTAGTTAAGATCTTACTGATTCAAAGATTATTTGGCATAAAATCAATGAGGCAAACTATTAAAGAAATTGAAACTAACGTAGCTTACCGTTGGTATTTAGGATTTAGCTTTCTTGATAAAGTCCCTCATTATGGTACATTCAGTAAAAATTATACAAGACGCTTTCATGATACTGACCTGTTTGAACAAATATTCGAAAGAATATTAGAAATTGCGATTAAGAATAACTTAATTGACCACTCAACGTTATTCATTGATTCAACACATATCAAAGCTAATGCGAATAAAAATAAATATATTAATCAAGTTGTAAAAAAGGATACATTACATTTCCAAGAAGAACTTAATAATGAAATTAATCAACAGAGGTTAGCACAAGGAAAAAAGCCCATAAAAAATAAGAAAAAGGAGGAGTTTAAAAATAAGAAAGTCAGTACTACCGATCCAGAAGCTGGTTACTATGTTAAAGGTGAAAGAGAAAAACAATTTGCGTATAGCTTACATAGTTGTGTAGATAAAAATGGTTTTATAATTGATCAACATGTCACACCTGGAAATATACATGATAGTACACAGTTGAAACCTATGGTTGAAAGATTAGAAGAAAAAAATATGTTACCAATCACACTAGCAGTAGACTCCGGATACAAAACGCCATTCAATGCGCATTATTTACTAGAGAAATCGATAGTACCTGCAATGCCCTATACAAGACCAAAAGGAAAGACAGGAATATTTAAAACTAAAGATTTTATTTATGATGAATATTACGATAGTTATATATGTCCAAATGATAAATTACTAACTTTTAAAAGAACTATGCCAACAGGGCATAGATTATACAAATCTAATCCTATTATATGTAAATCATGTCCACTACTAAATGAATGTACAGAAAATAGAAGTTTTACTAGAGAAATTCGAAGACATGTATGGCAAGATGATTTAGATATAATCGAAGATTTAAGGTTTGTAGATACAATAAAAAAAGCATATAAACTAAGAAGTCAAACAGTAGAAAGACGATTTGGTGATGCAAAAGAACAGCATGGTATGAGATGGACTAGATATAGAGGAATTAAAAAAGTTTCCATGGACA
>NZ_JAJNIR010000068.1:0-1285 GCF_022385935.1 Mammaliicoccus sp. J-M41
GTCCATCTCATACCATGCTGTTCTTTTGCATCACCAAATCGTCTTTCTACTGTTTGGCTTCTTAGTTTATATGCTTTTTTAATAGTATCTACAAATCGTAAATCTTCGATTATATCTAAATCGTCTTGCCAAACATGTCTTCGAATTTCTCTAGTATAGTTTCTGTTTTCTGTACATTCATTTAATAGTGGACATGTTTTACATATAGTAGGATCAGATTTGTATAATCTATGCCCTGTCGGCATAGTTCTCTTAAAAGTAAGTAATTCATCATTTGGACATATGTAACTATCGTAATATTCATCATAAATAAACTCTTTGGATTTAAATATGCCTGGCTTTCCTTTTGGTCTTGTATATGGCATTGCAGGTACAATCGATTTCTCAAGTAAATAATGCGCATTGAATGGCGTTTTGTATCCAGAGTCTACTGCTAATGTGATTGGCAACATATTTTTTGCTTCTAATCTTTCAACCATAGGTTTCAACTGTGTACTATCGTGAACATTTCCAGGTGTAACATGTTGATCAATTATAAAACCATTTTTATCTACACAACTATGTAAGCTATACGCAAATTGTTTCTCTCTTTCACCTTTAACATAGTAGCCAGCTTCTTGGTCAGTAGTACTGACTTTCTTATTTTTATATTCCTCCTTTTTCTTATTTTTTATGGGCTTTTTTCCTTGTGCTAACCTCTGTTGATTAATTTCATTATTAAGTTCTTCTTGGAAGTGTAATGTATCTTTTTTAACAACTCGGTTAATATATTTATTTTTGTTCGCATTAGCTTTTATATGTGTTGAATCAATGAATAACGTTGAGTGATCAATTAAATTATTCTTAATCGCAATTTGTAATATTCTTTCGAATATTTGTTCAAACAAGTCAGTATCATGGAACCGTCTTGTATAATTTTTACTGAATGTACCATAATGAGGGACTTTATCAAGAAAGCTAAACCCTAAATACCAACGGTAAGCTACGTTAGTCTCAATTTCTTTAATAGTTTGTCTCATTGATTTTATGCCAAATAGTCTTTGAATAAGTAAAATCTTAACTAAGATAACTGGATCAATAGAAGGACGTCCGTTATCTAAACAGTATTTATCTTCAACAAGTTCATAAACGAAGTTTAAATCTAATACCTTATCTACTTTTCTCAACAAATGATCTTTAGGGACCAATTCTGAAACAGAAATCATTTCATATTGGTCACGTTTATCTTCAGCTTTATTTAACATAGAATCAACTCCTAAATAAAATTTCATCTATATTATAAAAT
>NZ_JAJNIR010000069.1:0-775 GCF_022385935.1 Mammaliicoccus sp. J-M41
GTAGACCTATTGTTAGTCATCAGTATAAGTATGTATTTGTTGATGCTATGCACATTAAGGTAAGAGAGAATAATAAAATTGTTTCTAAAGGTGTTTATATCGCTATGGGTATCAACGAAAATAGAAAACGCGACATTATTGGCTTTAAAATTTCTAATCAAGAGTCAGAATTAGCTTGGTCAGAGTTTTTTGAAGACTTAAGAATGCGTGGTTTAACAACTCCTGAACTTATTATCTCTGATGCACATTCTGGACTTATTAAATCTATTAAGTCACAGTTTATTGATTCATCTTGGCAACGTTGTACATTCCATTTTCTTAAAAATATTGTAGAGAGATTTCCTAAAAAGAACTCTAAAGAAGCTAGAATGTTACTTAAATCAATATTCCAAGCACCAACATATCGTCATGCTGTTCAGCTCAAAGAAGAATTCATTGCACAATATGAAAGTAATCCTAAGTATGTGGAAGCTATTAAAATATTGGATGAAGGCTTCGAAGATGCCTCACAATTCTATAGATTTCCTGCTCAACATCATAAAAATCTAAGAACTACTAATTCAGTTGAAAATATTAATATGCAACTCAGAAAACGAGAAAAAATAGTTAAAACATTCCCTAATCTAGATTCAGCTTTTAGATTAATTGGCGCAGTACTTATGGATATTCAAGAAAGATTTGATAAGTCTAACAGACCATTTATCGCTTAATTAAGCTACTTATTTTTAAAAAAATAAGTAGTGATCAAACAACTATATCTGTTTAAACTTCAAAA
>NZ_JAJNIR010000070.1:0-744 GCF_022385935.1 Mammaliicoccus sp. J-M41
TGATTGGTTAAGCCAATCACTCTGAAGTACTTTCAGTACTCAATTATTGGAATTAACGTTGACATATTGTCATTCAGTTTTCAATGTTCATAATCTATTTTTAAAATGGTGGAGACTAGCGGGATCGAACCGCTGACCTCCTGCGTGCAAAGCAGGCGCTCTCCCATCTGAGCTAAGCCCCCATAAGTATTAATAGAAGTCGGGAAGACAGGATTCGAACCTGCGACCCCTTGGTCCCAAACCAAGTGCTCTACCAAGCTGAGCTACTTCCCGTTATTTAAAATGGCGCGCCCGAGAGGAGTCGAACCCCTAGCCTCTTGATCCGTAGTCAAACGCTCTATCCAATTGAGCTACGGGCGCAAAAAACAAAAATGGTGCCGAGGACCGGAATCGAACCGGTACGGTAATCACTTACCGCAGGATTTTAAGTCCTGTGCGTCTGCCAGTTCCGCCACCCCGGCAAGAAAAAATAAAAATGGAGCGGAAGACGGGATTCGAACCCGCGACCCCAACCTTGGCAAGGTTGTATTCTACCGCTGAACTACTTCCGCTAAATAATTATTTTTATATATAGTATATTTAAAATGGTGAGCCATAGAGGATTCGAACCTCTGACCCTCTGATTAAAAGTCAGATGCTCTACCAACTGAGCTAATGGCTCTAAAACATGGTGCCGGCCAGAGGACTTGAACCCCCAACCTACTGATTACAAGTCAGTTGCTCTACCAGTTGAGCTAGGCCGGC
>NZ_JAJNIR010000071.1:0-558 GCF_022385935.1 Mammaliicoccus sp. J-M41
TTTTTCTTCTTTCGAGTTTCTTCCCCAGTAAAAGGATCTATGTACTCTATCATTGTTAACTGTTCTGCTACTATATCCTCTTGTAATTGATTTCTTATATAATTTTCTATCACTTTTTTATTTCTACCAACTGTATCCACATAAAATCCTTTACACCAAAATTTTCTGTTACCATATCTATACTTTAAATGGGCATGTCTATCAAATATCATTAAGCTACTCTTCCCTTTTAAATAACCTACAAATTGAGAGACACTTAACTTTGGTGGAATACTAACTAACATATGAATATGATCTTTACATGCTTCAGCTTCTATTATTTCTACACCTTTTCTTTCACACAATTGTCTTAAAATAATACCAATATCTCTTTTTATTTTCCCATAAATAATTTGTCTACGATATTTTGGTGCAAACACAATGTGGTACTTACAATTCCATTTTGTATGTGCTAAACTGTTTGTGTCTGATGACATTTAATGCATCTCCTCGTGTTGTTAATTTTGGTTGGCTGACCAAATATTATTCTAGCATGTAGAGATGCATTTTTTAATACAA
>NZ_JAJNIR010000072.1:0-523 GCF_022385935.1 Mammaliicoccus sp. J-M41
AGTCGTAACAAGGTAGCCGTATCGGAAGGTGCGGCTGGATCACCTCCTTTCTAAGGATATTACGGAATGACCATTAGGTCATGGAATAACGAAGACATATTGTATTCAGTTTTGAATGTTTATAACATTCAACATTGCACATTGAAAACTAGATAAGTAAGTAAAATAGATTTTACCAAGCAAAAAACCGAGTGAATTTCTAACGAAATTCAACAAGCTTAATAATCGCGCGTCGTCTTTATAGACGACATCACAGATTAATAACAGTTATTTTCTTAAACATTATGTATAAGGAAATATAGATTAAGTTATTAAGGGCGCACGGTGGATGCCTTGGCACTAGAAGCCGAAGAAGGACGTTACTAACGACGATATGCTTTGGGGAGCTGTAAGTACGCTTTGATCCAGAGATTTCCGAATGGGGAAACCCAACATGAGTTATGTCATGTTATCCGCATATGAATACATAGTATGTGAGAAGGCACACCCGGAGAACTGAAACATCTTAGTACCCGGAGGAAGA
>NZ_JAJNIR010000073.1:0-522 GCF_022385935.1 Mammaliicoccus sp. J-M41
CCTGATAGTTCTTTTACATTTTTTTCAAACTTCCCAGCACAATTCGCACACGAGAAACCCTCCACACGGTAAACCTGTTTATCTTCTGTTAATGTTTTTGTTGAACTATCCAATACTAGCAACCTCCCTTTGATGCAAGAAAGCTTTTTCTACAAGCTGTTTAACATGCTCATCATCTAGTGAATAATAGACTAATTTTCCTTCTTTACGGTATTTTGCTATACCTAAATTTTTCAATAATCTTAAATGATGGGATGCCGTAGCCGTTGAAGATTCAATGATATTAGCTACATCACAAACACATAACTCTCCCTCTAAAGACAAAACATAAGCAATTTTAACTCTTGTATCATCTGATAGAGCCTTAAAAACTTTCGCTACATCCATAGGATTCTGTTTAGCAAGGTCTTTTTTAGCCCTGTTTACCTTATCTGGTATGTCAACAAAAACTTAGACAGAATTCATAAGTTTATAAGAGGTTGGCGTTTGATAATTTAATCCTGCATGTATTCTTTCATTGTT
>NZ_JAJNIR010000074.1:0-477 GCF_022385935.1 Mammaliicoccus sp. J-M41
TTAAATAGAAAAAATAATAAACCAATTAATCACAAAAAAGTACAAAGGATTATGCAAAAACATAATTTAAATTGTAAAGTACGAATGAAGAAATCGAAAAGACCAGGGAATGCATATTATAAGACACATAATCTATTAAATAGAAACTTCAAAGCAGAGAAACCTTTAGAAGTACTTTTAACAGATATCACTTATTTACCCTTCGGGAATACAATGTTGTATCTTTCATCTATCATGGATGCTTACAATGGTGAAATTGTGGCATATAAAATCGGTAATAAACAAAATCAAGAATTAGTAAATGAGACATTAAAACAACTTCAATTGGAACCAGGTACTATATTACATAGTGATCAAGGAAGTGTGTATACTTCTTATGAATACTATGCCCTATGTACAGAAAAAGGCATTACCAGAAGCATGTCCCGTAAGGGAACGCCAGCTGATAATGCCCCAATAGAATGTTTTCATGCCTCT
>NZ_JAJNIR010000075.1:0-465 GCF_022385935.1 Mammaliicoccus sp. J-M41
ATTTCTCTTGTACTATATCCTTTAAGTTTCATTTCTACTACTTTATATTTTGTTTCAACTGAATATGCCACTCTTTTCATAGAAAAAACACATCCGTATAAATTCATTTTAATATGAATTCAACGAAAGTGTTTTTATTTTACTCCCACATCCTGGGGTTAGTGCAGAAATTAGGTGCTTCTCATTATTATGCAACAAGTGATGAGTCAACATTTGAAGAACTTGCTAACTCATTTGATTTAATCATTAATACCGTAAGTGCTAATTTACCAATAGATGATTATCTTCAATTATTAAGATTAGACGGTACACTTGTAAACGTAGGAGCACCAGCAGAACCCGTATCATTACGCGTAGCAAACTTAATCGGTCATCGTAGATCATTTGCAGGTTCAGCAATTGGTGGTATAAGAGAAACACAAGAAATGTTAGACTTCTGTTCAGAACATAACATTAGACCACAAA
>NZ_JAJNIR010000076.1:0-436 GCF_022385935.1 Mammaliicoccus sp. J-M41
TATGCCACTCTTTTCATAGAAAAAACACCTCCGTATAAATTCATTTTAATATGAATTCAACGAAAGTGTTTTTATTTTACTCCCACATCATAGGGTTAGTGCAGTGGAAATGAGGTGTTTTTTCGATTGTAGATTTGGATGATGGGGTGCTAATTATCACAATTCAGAATTGTGGTAATTAGAGACCGCTTACTATCATTATTCTGAATTCTGGTAATTAGAACGTTGTAACTTCCATTATTTCGAATTGTGGTAGTTAGAACGCTGTAACTTCCATTATTCCGAATTCTGGTAATTAGAAAGGCTCTCACTTACGGACATTTCTCGGAATTCTGTCCCTAACAAGAATATGTCCATATAATTGTGTAATAAAAAAAGAGCCATATATAGCTCACTTTAGTACAATGTAATCGACTAAGAAAAAATTGTAGAGGTG
>NZ_JAJNIR010000077.1:0-432 GCF_022385935.1 Mammaliicoccus sp. J-M41
CTTTATTAACTTTATGTTGGTTATTTTGGTGGTAATAGTAGGTACTTCTTGGCATTTGTAGGACTTTGCACATTGCTGATACTGAATATTTGTGAGTATTCTCATTTATCACATCTATTTTCGTCCGATTATCAGCGCGGCTTGCTTTAAAATATCGTTTTCCATTTTTAGCTGTTTATTTTCTTTTTCTAGTTCCATCATTTTCTTTTGTTCTTTTGTAAGATTATCTTTGTGCTCAAAAGAACCAGAGGTTTTTGCCTGATTAATCCATCGATCTAATGCAGATGGGGTTAAATCATATTCTCTAATAATTTCAGATCTTGGTTTTTCATTAAGGTATAAATCAACCATTTGCTGTTTGAATTCATTACTGTATTCTCTACGCTCTCTTCTCATAAAAAGACCACCTACTTTCTTAATTTTAACAATACT
>NZ_JAJNIR010000078.1:0-416 GCF_022385935.1 Mammaliicoccus sp. J-M41
GTACTTTTTTATGATTTACGATAAGACCTCTATTTCTTAGTGCTTGTGTAACACGACGATAACCATAGGTATGGTTTGATTCTTCACATATCTCTTTTATTACTTGAATCAATGTTTCATCTTTATCAGCTTTACTAAGTTGATTTATCCAATAATAGTATACAGATTTAGCTATTTGAACGACTTTAAATAAGATACTTAATCGTATATTATATATTTCATGTAATGCCTTAATGCCCTTTACTATTTCTGATTTTTGCTTCCGTAAATGTCGGTCAAGGCCTGTAACTTTTTTTGATAGGCTATACCTGCCTTTAACGTTTCAACTTCATTTCTAAGTCTTTCAAGTTCTTCACGTTCATTTTCATTTAAAGGTAAATTTTTATTATCTGATTTAGCTCGTTTTTTAGTCATAG
>NZ_JAJNIR010000079.1:0-384 GCF_022385935.1 Mammaliicoccus sp. J-M41
GCTGGATCACCTCCTTTCTAAGGATATTACGGAATGACCATTAGGTCATGGAATAACGGAGACATATTGTATTCAGTTTTGAATGTTTATATCATTCAATTTAAGAATGGGCCTATAGCTCAGCTGGTTAGAGCGCACGCCTGATAAGCGTGAGGTCGATGGTTCGAGTCCATTTAGGCCCACCATTAAAATTTAATTCCCAATTAGGGGGCTTAGCTCAGATGGGAGAGCGCCTGCTTTGCACGCAGGAGGTCAGCGGTTCGATCCCGCTAGTCTCCACCATATTATATTGTACATTGAAAACTAGATAAGTAAGTAAAATAGATTTTACCAAGCAAAAAACCGAGTGAATTTCTAACGAAATTCAACAAGCTTAATAATCGC
>NZ_JAJNIR010000080.1:0-377 GCF_022385935.1 Mammaliicoccus sp. J-M41
CACCATGTTTTAGAGCCATTAGCTCAGTTGGTAGAGCATCTGACTTTTAATCAGAGGGTCAGAGGTTCGAATCCTCTATGGCTCACCATTTAAGCGGGTGTGGCGGAATTGGCAGACGCACTAGACTTAGGATCTAGCGCCGCAAGGCGTGGGGGTTCGACTCCCTTCACCCGCATTATTATTAATATGATTTAAGCATTTAATTTTGCAGAAGTAGTTCAGCGGTAGAATACAACCTTGCCAAGGTTGGGGTCGCGGGTTCGAATCCCGTCTTCTGCTCCATTATTTGCCGGGGTGGCGGAACTGGCAGACGCACAGGACTTAAAATCCTGCGGTAAGTGATTACCGTACCGGTTCGATTCCGGTCCTCGGCACCA
>NZ_JAJNIR010000081.1:0-376 GCF_022385935.1 Mammaliicoccus sp. J-M41
TTAACCAACACTTTTTACGGATATAGTAAGCGATAGCGCGCTAGATTATATAAAAAATAAACTGTGAAGTAGAGTCGTACGTTCTCTACTTGCACAGTTTATTTTACACTCTTGTGACAAGACATAACATCAATTTTGTACATTGTTAAACAATCAATTATGTACATTTTTACGTTGACATTTACACTCTTTAACTCACATCTTTTCAAATCTCGTGGGTTTACTCCAACTTTAACTCACATCTTCTCGAATATCTCACATTCTCCCTACCTACTCGAAGAATCTTGGTATGTCAACAAAAACTTAGACAGAATTCATAAGTTTATAAGAGGTTGGCGTTTGATAATTTAATCCTGCATGTATTCTTTCATTGTTA
>NZ_JAJNIR010000082.1:0-372 GCF_022385935.1 Mammaliicoccus sp. J-M41
TCAATTAATGAGTACAGAAACAACAGATGAAGTACGCGCATTACTAGATGAATTCGAAGCCCAAATGGAAGACGTCGTTGAATCTTAAAGTAAATCAATAAATCATCCCCTGTTAACGTTATCGTTAGCAGGGAATTTTTTGTTTGGTGAATCAAAAAAGTGCCTATCATATGGACAGTTTTATACGTTATTACATTGTACTTGTATCTATGACAAAACGATATTTAATGTTTGATGATAAGACTCTTTCATATGCTTCGTCTATTTGATCTGCTGAAATCAGTTCGATTTGTGGTCTAATGTTATGTTCTGAACAGAAGTCTAACATTTCTTGTGTTTCTCTTATACCACCAATTGCTGAACCTGCAAATG
>NZ_JAJNIR010000083.1:0-372 GCF_022385935.1 Mammaliicoccus sp. J-M41
AATTGAAATCTAAATATACAGTGAAAGTCATTTTAGAAGCTTTAGATATTCCAAAATCAAATTATTACAGATGGAAAAACAAAGATTTCAGCATATCTGAGGATGAACGTGAAATTATAGAACTATGTAAGAAACATCGTTTTACATATGGCTATAGAAAAATAACTGCCTTGTTAAATAGAAAAAATAATAAAATAATTAATCACAAGAAAGTACAAAGAATTATGCAAAAACATAATTTAAACTGTAAAGTACGCGTGAAGAAATCTAAAAGACCAGGGAATCCATATTATAAGACACATAATCTATTGAATAGAAATTTCAAAGCAGAGAAACCTTTAGAAGTACTTTTAACAGATATCACTTATTTAC
>NZ_JAJNIR010000084.1:0-363 GCF_022385935.1 Mammaliicoccus sp. J-M41
AAGAAGCTGGTTCATAACCATAGACCAGTTTGGAATGTAACCAGTGGACCATTTCTTTTGAAGTTCTTTCGTTCGAATAAAGAGTAATTTTAAGAGTGCATTCTCATTTGGGAATGCACCTTTTTTTGTAACCTTTCGGTAACTAGAATGAATACTTTCTACCGCGTTAGTTGTATACATGATTTTACGAATATTACTACCATAATCAAACAGCTGTTCAACGTGAGTGAAGTTACGTTTCCAAACATCAACCGCACCAGGATATTGAGACCATTGTTGTTTAAATGCTTCAAAAGCAGTATGACAAGCTTTAAGTGATGTTGCCCCATAAACCTTTCTTAAAGAAGAAGTAAAAGCTTTATA
>NZ_JAJNIR010000085.1:0-334 GCF_022385935.1 Mammaliicoccus sp. J-M41
TTAAAATTTAGACAAGAAAATATGTTGTCTTATCAAGATACTGCGAATCACTTTAGGATTATTAATCCTATTATCATTGCCAATTGGCAACATCAATTTGATGAAAAGTGTCGTCTTGATATAGATAAAAAACAAAAGGGACGATCTCACACTATGACTAAAAAACGATCTAAATCAGATAATAAAAATTTACCTCTAAATGAAAATGAACATGAAGAACTTGAAAGACTTAGAAATGAAAATGAGACGTTAAAGGCAGGTATAGCTTATCAAAAAAAGTTACAGGCCTTGACCGACATTTACGGAAGCAAAAATCAGAAATAGTAAAGGTCAT
>NZ_JAJNIR010000086.1:0-327 GCF_022385935.1 Mammaliicoccus sp. J-M41
CAGCTAAAAAAAGAGTCAGTACCTATTTTATAAAGTGTCACGATCTCATTCAGAATTTAAAAAGAGCACAGATAGAGAACAGGTTAGAAAGTAGAATCAAACATTATGGTAAATACAAACTGTTAATTATTGATGAAATTGGCTACTTACCAATTGATAATGAAGATGCCAAATTATTCTTCCAACTAATAGATTTAAGATATGAAAAGAAGAGCACGATATTTACAACTAACATCAATTTTAATTTATGGAACGAAGTTTTTGAGGATCCTAAAATAGCAAACGCTATTTTAGATAGGATTTTACATCACTCAAATGTCGTTAAAA
>NZ_JAJNIR010000087.1:0-326 GCF_022385935.1 Mammaliicoccus sp. J-M41
CATTGACTAATAAATTATGTAATACTTCGCTTGATTTACTCATCGTAACTTGCATAATTTTGAATCTAGAATATGATAAAAGTAATACCCCCAATATTCAATGATACTTCTTGATTATCTTTAGTCCTAAATCTTATATCTTCTTTCCAGTCAAATTGTGCTTGATAACCAGGACTTGTTTCAAATCTAGTTGTGCCACTTGGCGACAACTTGTGCTTTCCTTTTTTAAAATACACATTTAATTCTTCATGTCTTGTGATATAAGCCCTAAAAGTAGAATATGCACATTCAAGTCCATGATTATCTTTTAAGTATTGCCATAATAT
>NZ_JAJNIR010000088.1:0-311 GCF_022385935.1 Mammaliicoccus sp. J-M41
ATCTGTAATAATTTGATTTTGGAATATCTAAAGCTTCTAAAATGACTTTCACTGTATATTTAGATTTCAATTCATTTACTAATTCAACAACGACTTCTGGGACCACTTCCTTTCCAATTCCTTGTACTTTTTTAAAATTTCATTTTCTACTTCTTTGCGCTTTAATTCAATTTTTAGTGTTTCAACAGTACTCAATTCTTCGTTTCCTTTTCCATAGGAGTATTGTTTACCTACTTGTTGATTGAATCTATGTGTTTCCCCATTTCTATACCATTTCCACCACACTTTAACTTGAGATTCATTTTTAATAT
>NZ_JAJNIR010000089.1:0-305 GCF_022385935.1 Mammaliicoccus sp. J-M41
TTTATTTTGAATTTAAAATCATATTTTTTCCTCATAAGAATGCACCCCAATAATTTGATTTGTTTAGGTCAAATATTTGGGTTCACATCAAAGATTAGAAAAGATGTGAGTTAAATGTAAATGTCAATGTAAAAATGTACATAATTGATTGTTTGGGAGTGTAAAATAAACTGTGTAAGTAGAGAACGTACGACTCTACTTCACAGTTTATTTTTGGTTCTGTTGCAAAGTAAAAAAAATATAGCTAACCACTAATTTATCATGTCAGTGTTCGCTTAACTTGCTAGCATGATGCTAATTTCGTG
>NZ_JAJNIR010000090.1:0-301 GCF_022385935.1 Mammaliicoccus sp. J-M41
ACATGGCTTAAAAGAAATGTATAAAGCATAAGAAGACACCTCAGCTATGCTGAGTGACACGTAGTGGCATTGTGTCCCCTTATGCTCTTAGCAGAGAATCTGAAAAGAATTTAAAAACATCAAAATACGTAGTGAGCAATGTATAAAAAATTGTTGCATTTATGCCGAGAAAATTTATTGATGTTGAGAAGAACCCTTAACTAAACTTGCAGACGAATGTCGGCATAGCGTGAGCTATTAAGCCGACCATTCGACAAGTTTTGGGATTGTTAAGGGTTCCGAGGCTCAACGTCAATAAAGC
>NZ_JAJNIR010000091.1:0-299 GCF_022385935.1 Mammaliicoccus sp. J-M41
ATTGTTGTTTAAATGCTTCAAAAGCAGTATGACAAGCTTTAAGTGATGTTGCCCCATAAACCTTTCTTAAAGAAGAAGTAAAAGCTTTATAGTCTTTACTTGGTACGTATTTAATAGAATTCCTAACTAAATACACAATACATCTTTGAACAATTGTTTTAGGAAAAATAGCCTTAACTCCGGATTCTAAGCCAGAAACACCATCCATAGATAAAAAGAAAATGTCTTCGACACCACGAGCCTTAATTTCATCAAATATTTGCATCCACTTATGCTTGCTTTCTGTTTCATTAAGCCAT
>NZ_JAJNIR010000092.1:0-299 GCF_022385935.1 Mammaliicoccus sp. J-M41
AGATAAAAAGAAAATGTCTTCGACACCACGAGCCTTAATTTCATCAAATATTTGCATCCACTTATGCTTGCTTTCTGTTTCATTAAGCCATAAACCAAGTATTTGTTTCTTTCCATCAATCGTGTACCCTAGAATAGTGTATACTGCATATTCTTTAATTTCATAATCAGTTCTAATTTTAGTATATAAACAATCCACAAATACAAATGTATAGCACTTTTCCAATGGTCTAGTTTGCCATTCTTCCATTTCAGGAATAACGGCATCAGTAATATCAGAGATCATTTCATGAGATACAG
>NZ_JAJNIR010000093.1:0-290 GCF_022385935.1 Mammaliicoccus sp. J-M41
TGAAAGAATATAATCTAACTTGTACAAAGTTCACACATAGAGGCCGTAAGTATCGTTCCTTTAAAGGTAAAGTTGGTAAAGTAGCTCAAAACATATTAAATCGTAGATTTAAAACAAATCTCCCATTTCAAAAAGTCGTGACAGATATTACAGAGTTCAAATTAATGAATGGTCAAAAATTATATTTATCACCTTTTATGGACTTATATAGTTCAGAGATTATCAGTTTCAAAATCTCAAGTCGTCCTACATTAGATATAGTGATCAATCCACTAAAAGAAATGATAGAG
>NZ_JAJNIR010000094.1:0-289 GCF_022385935.1 Mammaliicoccus sp. J-M41
AATGGCTCTAAAACATGGTGCCGGCCAGAGGACTTGAACCCCCAACCTACTGATTACAAGTCAGTTGCTCTACCAGTTGAGCTAGGCCGGCTTTAAATGGTGGAGAATGACGGGTTCGAACCGCCGACCCTCTGCTTGTAAGGCAGATGCTCTCCCAGCTGAGCTAATTCTCCATTTAAAAATATGTAATATTATTACTTGCCCGGCAACGTCCTACTCTCGCGGAACGTAAGCCCAACTACCATCGGCGCTAAAGAGCTTAACTTCTGTGTTCGGCATGGGAACAGGT
>NZ_JAJNIR010000095.1:0-282 GCF_022385935.1 Mammaliicoccus sp. J-M41
TATTAAGCTTGTTGAATTTCGTTAGAAATTCACTCGGTTTTTTGCTTGGTAAAATCTATTTTACTTACTTATCTAGTTTTCAATGTGCAATTTAAAATGGTGGGCCTAAATGGACTCGAACCATCGACCTCACGCTTATCAGGCGTGCGCTCTAACCAGCTGAGCTATAGGCCCATTCTTAAGTTGAATGTTATAAACATTCAAAACTGAATACAATATGTCTCCGTTATTCCATGACCTAATGGTCATTCCGTAATATCCTTAGAAAGGAGGTGATCCAGC
>NZ_JAJNIR010000096.1:0-273 GCF_022385935.1 Mammaliicoccus sp. J-M41
ATACTTTAAATATTAAAAATGAATCTCAAGTTAATAAGTGGTGGAAATGGTATAGAGATGGTGAAACACATAGGTTTAATCAACAAGTGGGCAAACAATATTCCTATGGAAAAGGTATAGAAGAGTTAAGTACTGTTGAATCGCTCAAATTTCAATTAAAGCGCAAAGAAGTAGGAAATGAAATTTTAAAAAAGTACAAGGAATTGGAAAGGAAGTGGTCCCAGAAGTAGTTGTTGAATTAGTAAATGAATTAAAATCAAAATATACAGTAAA
>NZ_JAJNIR010000097.1:0-270 GCF_022385935.1 Mammaliicoccus sp. J-M41
TGATAAACGCATATGCTGAATGATTATCTCGTTGCTTACGCAACCAAATATCTAATGTATGTCCCTCTGCATCAATGGCACGATATAAATAACTCCATTTTCCTTTTATTTTGATGTACGTCTCATCAATACGCCATTTGTAATAAGCTTTTTTATGCTTTTTCTTCCAAATTTGATATAAAATTGGGGCATATTCTTGAACCCAACGGTAGACCGTTGAATGATGAACGTTTACACCACGTTCCCTTAATATTTCAGATATATCACGAT
>NZ_JAJNIR010000098.1:0-269 GCF_022385935.1 Mammaliicoccus sp. J-M41
CTATTGTTGAAGAAATATCACGTTGTGACATGCCCTTGGCATACATAGAAATTACTTTATCTTCGATTTCAGAAACATCACGCTGACGTTTTTTTATTAACTGTGGTTCAAATGAGGCATCTCTATCTCTTGGGACATTGATTTCAATGTTACCTTTAGTGGTATTAAGTGTTTTATCCCCATATCCATTGCGTCTATTTTCGGTAATTTTATCAGATTTATCATTCGAAGAATATCCTAAGTGGTTATTCATTTCACCTTGTAACATA
>NZ_JAJNIR010000099.1:0-269 GCF_022385935.1 Mammaliicoccus sp. J-M41
CTATTGTTGAAGAAATATCACGTTGTGACATGCCCTTGGCATACATAGAAATTACTTTATCTTCGATTTCAGAAACATCACGCTGACGTTTCTTTATTAACTGTGGTTCAAATGAGGCATCTCTATCTCTTGGGACATTGATTTCAATGTTACCTTTAGTGGTATTAAGTGTTTTATTCCCATATCCATTGCGTCTATTTTCGGTAATTTTATCAGATTTATCATTCGAAGAATATCCTAAGTGGTTATTCATTTCACCTTGTAACATA
>NZ_JAJNIR010000100.1:0-267 GCF_022385935.1 Mammaliicoccus sp. J-M41
TACTTTCAGTACTCAATTATTGGAATTAACGTTGACATATTGTCATTCAGTTTTCAATGTTCATTTTGTCTCACAAGAAACTATTATACACTTGTTATATTCTTGTGTCAACATTTAATTCAATTTATTTTTCAAGAAAATTTCAAGAAAAAAAGACCCAAGGGTCAAAATTGAATTTTGCCCGGCAACGTCCTACTCTCGCGGAACGTAAGCCCAACTACCATCGGCGCTAAAGAGCTTAACTTCTGTGTTCGGCATGGGAACAGG
>NZ_JAJNIR010000101.1:0-263 GCF_022385935.1 Mammaliicoccus sp. J-M41
TATTTTAAAGCGTAATAAAGTAAAATAGCCGAAAATATTATATATATAAATATCAAATTAATACCTCCTTTTTTAACAAACTTTATCACAATAGTTATTGCTTTACAGGTCTATTTTTCATCGTTATAATCTAGTTAAATCCCGTAAGGGCGCACTTATGCGTTCTAAAAAGAACGCGTGCAAAAACCATAATCGACCTTCGTCGATTTTTTATCTTAGTTTTAAGTAATCGGTGTTGCAGCACAGATATAAAAATTAATACT
>NZ_JAJNIR010000102.1:0-262 GCF_022385935.1 Mammaliicoccus sp. J-M41
TATAGAAATGGGGAAACACATAGATTCAATCAACAAGTAGGTAAACAATATTCCTACGGAAAAGGAAATGAAGAATTGAGTACTGTTGAGATGCTAAAAATTGAATTAAAGCGCAAAGAAGTAGAAAATGAAATTTTAAAAAAGTACAAGGAATTGGAAAGGAAGTGGTCTCAGAGGTAGTTGTTGAATTAGTAAATGAATTGAAATCTAAATATACAGTGAAAGTCATTTTAGAAGCTTTAGATATTCCAAAATCAAATTA
>NZ_JAJNIR010000103.1:0-257 GCF_022385935.1 Mammaliicoccus sp. J-M41
CGTTCTGACCAATCGCTTATTTTAGCGATGACAGAAGCATACATTAATGGTGTTTCAACTAGAAATGTTAATAAAATTGTGGAATCCCTAACGGGAAAATCTGTGTCTAAATCCACTGTTTCAGGCGTAATAAAAAACCTAGATCCTGAAATTAAAGAATGGGCTGGTAGACCTATTGTTAGTCATCAGTATAAGTATGTATTTGTTGATGCTATGCACATTAAGGTAAGAGAGAATAATAAAATTGTTTCTAAAGG
>NZ_JAJNIR010000104.1:0-255 GCF_022385935.1 Mammaliicoccus sp. J-M41
ATTTATTAAAAGAACATAAGATATTTCAAAGTATGTCTAGAAAAGGTAATTGTCTAGATAATTCAGTTATGGAAAACTTTTTTGGGTTACTAAAACAAGAAATGTATTATGGCCAAAAATTTAAAGATTTTCAAGATCTTGAACAAGCTATTCATCGATATATTAATTTTTATAATAACGAAAGAATCAAATCAAAATTAAAAGGCTTATCTCCCAAAAATTACAGGAGACAAACCTTTGAAATAATATACTAAT
>NZ_JAJNIR010000105.1:0-251 GCF_022385935.1 Mammaliicoccus sp. J-M41
TAAGAAATAGAGGTCTTATCGTAAATCATAAAAAAGTACTAAGAATCATGAAAGAATATAATCTAACTTGTACAAAGTTCACACATAGAGGACGTAAGTATCGTTCCTTTAAAGGTAAAGTTGGTAAAGTAGCTCAAAATATATTAAATCGTAGATTTAAAACAAGTCTCCCATTTCAAAAAGTCGTAACAGATATTACAGAGTTCAAATTAATGAATGGTCAGAAATTATATTTATCACCTTTTATGGAC
>NZ_JAJNIR010000106.1:0-250 GCF_022385935.1 Mammaliicoccus sp. J-M41
TTTTACATCACTCAAATGTCGTTAAAATTACAGGTAAATCATACCGATTAAAAAACCACATACCGAGAGAAAGTGACAAGACATAACATCAGAGAGTGTAAAATAAACTGTGTAAGTAGAGAACGTACGACTCTACTTCACAGTTTATTTTACACTCCCTATAACAATGAAAGATTACATGCAGGATTAAATTATCAAACACCAACCTCTTATAAACTTATGAATTCTGTCTAAGTTTTTGTTGACATAC
>NZ_JAJNIR010000107.1:0-250 GCF_022385935.1 Mammaliicoccus sp. J-M41
CAACTTTCAACTTAAATTCATCACTATATTTTGTCATATTAAAACACCCCTAAAGTTAGTTTTTTTACTCTAACTTTAGGGGTGCAGTACCTGGTCTAGGTTTGGACGACGCTCTATCATTTCTTTTAATGGATTGATGACTATATCTAATGTTGGACGACTTGAGATTTTAAAGCTGATAATCTCTGAACTATATAAGTCCATAAAAGGTGATAAATATAATTTCTGACCATTCATTAATTTGAACTCT
>NZ_JAJNIR010000108.1:0-245 GCF_022385935.1 Mammaliicoccus sp. J-M41
AAAATTGGCTGGACGAAGTCCAGTACAATACCGAACTCAATCCAGCCAATTAATAGCATAATGGAAACTCTAACTTTGGGGGGTCACTACCGATGTGGGAGTAAAATAAAAACACTTTCGTTGAATTCATATTAAAATGAATTTATACGGAGGTTTTTTTTCTATGAAAAGAGTGGCATATTCAGTTGAAACAAAATATAAAGTAGTAGAAATGAAACTCAAAGGATTTAGCACAAGAGAAATAA
>NZ_JAJNIR010000109.1:0-238 GCF_022385935.1 Mammaliicoccus sp. J-M41
CTATTAGAGAAAATCTATTTCTTTTTTTGCTTGGCAGGTAACCATTTAGGTACTTATCAACCGTTCTTCGGTCTACACCCATCTGCCTTGCAACTTCACTCTTGTTTATTTTCATTTTTAAGCTCTCCATTATTATTTTAAAATCCTTTTTGAATATGTCCATATAATTGTGTAATAAAAAAAGAGCCATATATAGCTCACTTTAGTACAATGTAATCGACTAAGAAAAAATTGTAGA
>NZ_JAJNIR010000110.1:0-235 GCF_022385935.1 Mammaliicoccus sp. J-M41
TGCCCTATGTACAGAAAAAGGCATTACCAGAAGCATGTCCCGTAAGGGAACGCCAGCTGATAATGCCCCAATAGAATGTTTTCATGCCTCTATAAAGTGTGAAACATTCTACTTAAACAGTGAGCTTAGAAGCTCTAATACCATTGTAATAGATATTGTCGAAAATTACATTGAAAACTATAATAAAGTTAGAATTCAACAAAAACTAGGCTACTTATCCCCTATAGAATATAGG
>NZ_JAJNIR010000111.1:0-234 GCF_022385935.1 Mammaliicoccus sp. J-M41
ATACTGTTTATACTAGCGAATTTAAATTATCTGTTTTAAAATTTAGACAAGAAAATATGTTGTCTTATCAAGATACTGCGAATCACTTTAGAATTATTAATCCTATTATCATTGCCAATTGGCAACATCAATTTGATGAAAAGTGTCGTCTTGATATAGATAATAAACAAAAGGGACGATCTCACACTATGACTAAAAAACGAGCTAAATCAGATAATAAAAATTTACCTTTAA
>NZ_JAJNIR010000112.1:0-227 GCF_022385935.1 Mammaliicoccus sp. J-M41
AATGATTCTTGGTAGTAGATTGGTTTACCTTGCTTGATGTTACTTTAAATTTCATCTTTGTATAAGTAGAAACTAAGTTTCTTTGTTTCATTAATACACCAATCTTCCGCCTAGATACATATAGTCCTCGTTTCGATAAAGCAATCTTTATTTTACGTGTACCGTAACAACGTCTATTAGAGATGAATATATCTTCAATTTCATCTGCTAATATCTCATCATTGTTT
>NZ_JAJNIR010000113.1:0-224 GCF_022385935.1 Mammaliicoccus sp. J-M41
ATATTCTAGAAAAATACACTACAATTAAATTCACGAGCTTTTATTACGTTAGATTAAGTATACGCTTATTTATTGGATAAGTACATCTTTAGTTTTAAAAGCACGCATTTATGCCGAGAAAATTTATTGATCGTTGAGAAGAACCCTTAACTAAACTTGTAGACGAATGTCGGCATAGCGTGAGCTATTAAGCCGACCATTCGACAAGTTTTGGGATTGTTAAG
>NZ_JAJNIR010000114.1:0-223 GCF_022385935.1 Mammaliicoccus sp. J-M41
ACCTTCGTCGATTTTTTATCTTAGTTTTAAGTAATCGGTGTTGCAGCACAGATATAAAAATTAATACTGCATTATTAGTAATCGGCGTTGTGGCGCAGATACAAAAATTAATACTGCACGAATTTGAATCGACGTTGTAGCGTAGATATAAAAATTAATACTACATCAAAATTTAACTAAGATTTAAGCTACTAGTTTTTTGCTAGTAGCTTTTTTATTTTTA
>NZ_JAJNIR010000115.1:0-220 GCF_022385935.1 Mammaliicoccus sp. J-M41
TACTAATTCAACAACTACTTCTGGGACCACTTCCTTTCCAATTCCTTGTACTTTTTTAAAATTTCATTTTCTACTTCTTTGCGCTTTAATTCAATTTATAGCATCTCAACAGTACTCAATTCATCATTTCTTTTCCGTAGGAATATTGTTTACCTACTTGTTGATTGAATCTATGTGTTTCCCCATTTCTATACCATTTCCACCACACTTTAACTTGAGA
>NZ_JAJNIR010000116.1:0-217 GCF_022385935.1 Mammaliicoccus sp. J-M41
TAAATCTTTAGAAGATGGACAAAGCGTAGATTTCGACATAGTTGATGGTCAACGTGGCGAACAAGCAACTAATGTTGTTGCGGTCTAACGAAAAATAAAAAAGTCCTGGTCTATTATAGACCAGGACTTTTTTATTTTTCTCTAACCTAAATATTGCTTTATTCCAATTGCTTTATTGACGTTGAGCCTCGGAACCCTTAACAATCCCAAAACTTGT
>NZ_JAJNIR010000117.1:0-216 GCF_022385935.1 Mammaliicoccus sp. J-M41
GCTAGAAAAAAACGAGATCCTAAATCTGTCGAACTTGCTAATAGAATTATTGCTGAGTATGCACCTGAATCTGTTGAAGATATGGAAAATGCACTAAAAGATGTTTTTGGACCTATGTTTGAAGCTATGTTACAAGGTGAAATGAATAACCACTTAGGATATTCTTCGAATGATAAATCTGATAAAATTACCGAAAATAGACGCAATGGATATGGG
>NZ_JAJNIR010000118.1:0-207 GCF_022385935.1 Mammaliicoccus sp. J-M41
AACAATTGTTCAAAGATGTATTGTACATTTAGTTAGGAATTCTATTAAATACGTACCAAGTAAAGACTATAAAGCTTTTACTTCTTCTTTAAGAAAGGTTTATGGGACAACATCAATTAAAGCTTGTCATACTGCTTTTGAAGCATTTAAACAACAATGGTCTCAATATCCTGGTGCGGTTGATGTTTGGAAACGTAACTTCACTCA
>NZ_JAJNIR010000119.1:0-206 GCF_022385935.1 Mammaliicoccus sp. J-M41
TATTATTTCAAAGGTTTGTCTCCTGTAATTTTTGGGAGATAAGCCTTTTAATTTTGATTTGATTCTTTCGTTATTATAAAAATTGATATATTGATGAATAGCTTGTTCAAGGTCCTGAAAATCTTTAAATTCTTGGCCATAATACATTTCTTGTTTAAGTAACCCAAAAAAGTTTTCCATAACTGAATTATCTAGACAATTACCTT
>NZ_JAJNIR010000120.1:0-202 GCF_022385935.1 Mammaliicoccus sp. J-M41
TTAATTGGTTTATTATTTTTTCTATTTAACAAGGCAGTTATTTTTCTATAACCATATGTAAAACGATGTTTCTTACATAGTTCTATAATTTTTCGTTCATCCTCAGATATACTGAAATCTTTGTTTTTCCATCTGTAATAATTTGATTTTGGAATATCTAAAGCTTCTAAAATGACTTTCACTGTATATTTAGATTTCAATT